>JAUSOJ010000294.1 GCA_030656195.1 Lutibacter sp. | reverse complement strand
GATTAACATTGTAATAATCTTTAATGGCATAAGGAGAACCTGCTCTGCCTTTTACCACATCGGGATCATCATTTGCGATGCCGTATTTTGTGTAATCAGTAATTGTGGCGTGGTGCAAAACACCGGTGTACCAAATATGCGTAACACCCAGATCTTTGATTTCCTGAAGTGCCGTATCCGTAAAATCATTAAACTTTCCTACGCCATTCTCTTCAATGGTTCCCCACGGCTTGTTTGTGGTGTTTGTATTTCCAAATAAACGGGTAAACACCTGATAAACGACTTTCTTTTGTTCTTTATTTTTCACCACTAATTCCTGCTCTTTATTTTTTGGACTGCAATTGATAAAAACTGCCAAAACAATTATTAATAGACTGTATAAAACTTTTTTCATCTTATTATTTTTTAATGATGCTTATGGCAAAACCACCGCCCGGAGCCAATTTTACTTTTAAAGCTGATTGATTGTTAATTTCAATTTTTCTGATGTTGATGGCGGTCGGATTCATGTTCCAGTGTGCATCTTTTCCATCTTCATAAATAATGGCTTCATAGGTTACATCGGGACTTAAAAAATCAAATTTTAGGTCCATTTCTCTGGCATTTTCATCGGTAATTCCGCCTACAAACCAATTATCGGTATTTCGCTCTTTTCTGGCAATGGTGACAAAATCACCAATTTCACCATTCAGTACTTTGGTGGTTTGCCAATCGAATCCAACATCTTTAATGAACTGAAAAGCCGGATTTCCTTCATAATTTTCTATTAAATCGGCCGCCATTTGCACCGGACTGTAAATAACAACGTACAAGGCCAATTGTTGCGCAATGGTGGTATTTACCTGATTGTCTTTTTTCCACTTGTCAAATTTAATGTCGAAAATTCCCGGCGTATAATCAATTGGTCCAGCCAACATTGCGGTAAATGCAACAATGGGTAAATGTTCAGGAGGATTCCCGCCATCAGTTGCCCAAGCGTTAAATTCTTGTCCGCGCAAACCTTCACGCGCAATAGTGTTTGGATATGTTCTTCGCAAACCGGTGTCTTTAATTGGTTCGTGGGCATTGATGGCAACCTGATATTTTGCCGCTTTAATCACCGAATTGTTATAGTGATTCACCATAAATTGACCGTGATGGTATTCCCCTAAAGGCATCAACTTACCAACATAACCCGATTTTACGGTATGAATTCCCAAACTTTGCATTAAAGCGTAAGCGGTATCTTGTTGTTTTATGTAATTTTCAACATTACCAAAAGTTTCATGATGCATAATAATTTCAACGCCTTTTTCTTTTCCATAACGCACCACTTCTTTAAGATCATAATCAGGATATGATGTCACATAATCAAAACCGCCCTCATTCGGATCCCAGCCGTTATTCCATCCTTCAACCAAAACAGCGCCAATATTATTTTTTGCTGAAAAATCTATAAATGCTTTGGTATTTTCAGTGGTTGCCCCATGTTTGCCTGAAGCCATTCCCCAAGTGGATTTACCCAAATGCAATTCCCACCAAATGCCGGTATATTTTGTAGGTTTAAACCATGAAATATCGCCAATTTTATTTGGTTCATTCAAATTAAGGATCAAACGTGATTCAATTAAATCACCGGCTTTCTCTGCAATTTGAAGCGTTCTCCAAGGTGTATGAAAAGGAACGGCTCTTTTTACTTTATAATCGTTGTTTTCTGATCCAACCAATTCACTGGTCATCGCCAAATTTTCATTATCAATTTTTAAGGTCATTGCCGAATAATCCACCAAACTTGCCTCATGAAAACTCAAATAAATTCCCTCATCCGTTTTCATGGTCACGGGTGTATTTACCGCATTTTCAGGAATGTGGGTTTTTGATAAATTTGGATGGTTTGCTTTTGCAAGCGCATCAATTTCACTAAATTTTGAAGTTGTGTACAAATGTTCGTATAAATCCCAATCGCCGGGAGTCCACCAAACGGTATGATTTCCTGTTAAATTAAACTGCGTGTTTTCATCAGTAATAATCACTTCGGAAAGATTTTCCTGCTCAGGAAACTCATATCGAAATCCCAGTCCGTCATTATAAACCCTGAAAACAATAATCAGTTTTCGCTTTAAATCCGCTTTTTCCTGAAGCTCAATTTTTAATTCTTTGTAATTATTTTCAACTTTGGTTTGTTCGCCCCAAGGCATTTCCCAAACTTCGTTGAAGTCGCTTGCTGTTGTATTTATAATTTCAAAATTGTCTTTTAAGGACGTCAAATCTTTTAAGTCGAAACCGCCCAAATTTGATGTTTTTATGACTTCCTTGTTTTTAAAAGTCACCAAATAGGTTGGCTCTCCTTTTTCGGTCAGCTTAAATGCTACTTTTACATTTTCATCCGGCGAAGTAACATCAGTTTGCCATTCGTTCTTTTTTGAACAGGAAATCAGCAAAATACTTAAAAATACAATGCTTAATTTTAAACTATTTTTCATTTTTTATTGATTTTTTGATTCTAATAATACCATGGAAAATGGCGTATTTAAATTCACCATTCCATTTTTAACCACAACTTCTGTGTTTGAATAAGCATCAACCAAAACAGTGCCTTCAACAAATTCGGCACCTACCATAAGTTGCTTTTCACCGATGTTTAAATCCAATCCAACAACCACCGCATCCTTAAAATTTCCTTTTGAATAAGTTCTTTGAAAAACATAAGGTTGCTCACTGATCATTTTATGGATTCCTGCACCCACTGAAAGATGGTTAATTCTAAATTTTCCCAACTTTTGCCAATGTGCCAAAATCTCTTTGGTTTTTGCATTGTTTTCAATATCGTCCCAGTTCATATTGGAACGCAACGTGGCATCGCCTTCGGTGCCCTCAATTATTAATGTACGGGCCGATTCATCGCCGTAAAACACTTGGGAAGTTCCCGGACATAACAATAATTTGGTGGCCGATTCAAAAGTTTTGGTTCTTTCTTTGTCGAATGGCGCTCCATCATCGTGTGAACTGATGTAGTTTAAAACGCCAAATCCCTTTAAATCATTTTGTAAAATGGTGTTGTATTTTGAAAAAAGCGCTTCATAAGAAGGCAGTTGCGCGGCATTCCATTTGAATTCAAAATTGATCAAACTGTTAAACCCGTTCTCAAAATAGTTCACTTTTTTGTCGCTAAATTCAAATGTTTGTCCGCTGGAAATGTTATAATTATAAACTTCGCCCACCAAATAAAAATCATTGGCATCCAACACTTTATCGGCATTATTTTCTTTCCATAAATTAAAAGCGTAGTTGCATTCCTTTTTAAAATCGCCCCACACACTTTCTTCGGTATGTTTTACGGTATCAGCTCTGTAACCGTCAATCCCGAAATCGGTAATGTAATCTGTCAGCCATTTTATGATGTAATATTTTGGGGCTCTCGGATAACCGGTTCTTTTGAAAAAATCGTCCAATTCTTTCATTTCCTGGTCGTATCTTCCCTCCGCTTTCCATTTATCTGCCAAATGCTTCGGAATTTCAACACTTTCGTTGCTTTCCGTTTTTACATCCGGAAGGTTTTTAACCAAAGTACAGGCGGTGGTAGATTCATAAGTCTGATAATCGCATTGCGGACCGGTTCTCACCCATTCTGATGGCCAAACCTCATCAAGAGCAGTTACGGGTCCGGTATGATTTATAACGCCGTCAAGCACAATCCTGATGCCTTTTTTATGGGCAAGTTCCACCATATTTTTCAAATCTTCCATAGTGCCGAAATTTGGATCTAAAGCGGTCCAGTCTTTTGTCCAATAACCGTGAAAAGCATAGGTTGCGCCTGTTCCTTCATCAACAGCATCGTGAATTTGTTCCACAATTGGCGTAAACCAGATAGCGTTGATTCCCAAATCGGTAAAATAGCCTTCTTCAATTTTTTTGGTGATTCCTTTGATGTCTCCGCCTTCAAATCCGCGCATTTTCGCTGTTGGTTTTGTACGGTTAAAATTGATGTCGTTTAAAGTATCCGCATTGTAAAATCGGTCGGTGAGCAAAAAATAAATGTTTGCACTTTCCCAAAGAAATGGTTTTTTAGCGCCATTTAAAGCGGCCAATTCATCATTTTTATTTTGTTTTGTTTCAGAACAGCCCATAAAAATTGTCACCAACAGTAATAAAGTTAAATATTTTTTCATTGAAATCAGAATTTTATTTTTAAGTTTTTAGGTTCGCTGTTTTTTAGTGAAATTAAAACAGTCATAGTTTTATTTTCTTTATTCCATTCAAAGTTATGCCCTTTTACTTTTTTGGGTTTTGATGAAATATTATGAACAATCAATTTAATTTCTTTTGATGAAAATTCGAAATTTTTACCCAATTTTTGTGCAATTTCAATCTGCAAACGATTGTTTTTGAATTCACTTTTAAAAGTCAGCATTTCATAGCATTCTTTTTCAAAAGCATCTGGCGTTTCGCCATCATCATTGTACAAATGTCCTTCACTTTCTTTTACGGTTTCATCGAAATAAAAATGCAAATCGAATGATTTTAATTGATACAATTGGGTATTTTGAATGGATTTAATCCTAGGAATAAAAGCGCCGCCGCGAACATACACCGGAATGCTTTCTTCATTTAAGGAAACTGTTTTTGTTTGTCCGCCCCCAACTTTTTCATCGGTATAAAAATGATACCAATTTGAATTTGCAGGAAAATAAACTTCTTGCTCAGAAACTCCTTGTTTTACAACCGGACTCACCAAAAAACTGTCGCCCCACAAATAGGTTTTATCGTTTATGAATGTAGATGCGCTGGCATCATCAAAAAATAACGGACGCATTAAAGGCGTTCCTTTTTGGTTATTGTCGAAAACCAAGGTGTAATTGTAAGGCAATAAACTGTAGCGTAATTCGATGGATTTTTTGGCCAATGCCTTGGTTTTTGGTTCTCTAAAAATAGGTTCCGACGGAACGTCTTCCTGTGCGTGCGGACGATAAATAGGCTGAAAAACGCCATATTGCAACCAACGCGTGTACAATTCATCATCTAAATTGGCGCCTGCAAATCCGCCCAAATCGGAATGCATAAATGCCATTCCCTGCATCCCCATTTGTAAAGCAATTTCGGGTTGCGACTGCAATCCGCCCCAAGTTCTGTTTACGTCGCCCGACCACGGAATCATTCCGTAATGCTGGGAACCTGAATATCCGGCGCGCATTAAAATAAACGGACGCTGATCTGGAAACTCCTTTTCATAGCCTTCAAAAATGAGTTTTGCCCAATTGTGGCCGTAAATATTGTGAACCTCATCGGCCGAACCAGTTGCGTGCTGCAAATCTGAAGGATGCACTTCAGGCTCGCCTAAATCGCCCCACCAACCGGCAACGCCATAACCGGCAAATTTTTTGTAAACTTCCCAAAACCATTGTTTTCCTTCAGGCTTAAAAATATCAATGATTCCTGTGTTTCCGAAGTAAAAATCGTAAGCATAAGGTTTCCCTTCTTTGGTTTTTCCCAAAATATCTTTCGCTACCGCTTCATCCCATTTGCCGGAAGTGGTCAGCACAAAAGGCTCGGTAATTAAAATGGTTTTGACACCTTTTTTGGTTAAATCGGCAATCATTTTTTTCGGATCCGGAAATGAATCTTTAAAAAATTCCAGATTCCCCATCGTGCCTTTTAATTCTTTTCCAAACCAGTATAAATCCAAAATAATGGCATCAACCGGAATTTCTTCTTCCAGGAATTTATCAATCGTATTGATGGTTTCCTGTTGTGAATGATAACCAAAACGGCTGGAGAAATTTCCCAAAGCCCAACGCGGAATCATCGGTTGTTTTCCTGTTAAACTGGTATATTGATCAATTAAATCTTTCCAGGAATCGCCCGCAACCACCTGGTAGGTTTTTCTGCCTGAAATAGTTTCATAGATTAAGGAATTGTCTTTTTTGCTGTCCAAATCCAAATAGCCAATCGGCGCATTGTCAAAATGAACCGCATATAAATTGGAAGAATACACCAAAGGCATGGTAAAATTCATCAATTCCGAATGTGTTTCATAGCCGTAATGCGCACGGTTGTACAATTGGAGTCGGTTGCCGCGTCGGTTCATTCCCAAAGCGCGGGCACCACCGCCAAATAAAATTTCATCGGCCGTTAAATTGAAATCCAATGTTTCAAATTCCGCTGTTTTAACATAGCCTTTTCGTTCAGAAATAATAGATTTGTTTTTATAAAAATAGGCAATTTGAAAGGGCGTTTTTGTGATTTGAACCGAGATTCCTTCTGTAGTTAACTGAATTGAATTTTCATTTTCAGAAACTTTAAATTGTCTGTTTTCAGGTTTTAAAACCACTGCATGCGAATTGGCATTGTAAACTTCCCCGTTTGGAATGAACGAAGTTTCCACAATTTTGGTTGAATAGGGTTTTATTTGAAAAACGCCATCATTGGTTTTTATTTCAACATTTGCATTTTTTTGCATCATGGAAACAAATTTTCTGTCGGCATTTTGCGCATGCAGAAATGAACTTCCTGCTATAAGGAAAAATAGGAAAAGCTTTAATAATTTCATCTAGTTTTTATTTAATAAAAATTGAACCGGGATTTGAAAACGCTGATTCCACGAATTTTCGGAATGGTCATCGCCATCAAATTTTATATTTCTTGAATTGGATTCATCATAGCCCTTCTGCTTCAAAACCTCCGCTACCCGATGTTGGTATGGCAAATAAAATTCATCCAAAGTTTGTGTTCCGTAATCAAAGTAAATTTTATGCGATTTTGGCGAAGGTAAATTTTGTGCTAAGTAGGTGAAAAAAGTTTCAGGAACCGGAGAATTTTCCTGTGGGGAAAACCCAATCCAATGGGTTGATAAACAAGCTGCACCTCCAAAAACCTCTGGATATTCGCACAAAGCATACATTGAAATTAAGCCGCCCATACTTGAACCGGCAATAAAGGTATTTTCTGAATTTGTGTAGACCGAAAAATTACTGTCGATAAATGGTTTCACTTCTTCAACAATAAACTTTAAATAATTGTCGGAATTTAACCCTTTAAAATCGGTTCCAAATTGCTTTGTTGCAGTTTCAAAGACAGAATCCTTAAATTTTTGCGGCAATAAATCAAATGGTTTTTTCGGATAATAATCAGTGTGGCGAATGTCTGAATGATTCCAGATTGCTACCACGATACAGTCTTTTATTTTTGAAGAATCTATTAAACTGCCTATAATTTCATCCACTTTCCATTCTTGTTTGTTCCAAGTCGTTTCGGCATCAAACAACATTTGTCCGTCGTGCATATACAAAACAGCATATTTTTTATTTTCGTCATAATCACTTGGCAACCAAACATCCACATTTCGAGGTCTAACATATTTTGAAGGAAAACTATCAATTCTTTTAAGGATTCCGCTCGATAGTTTGATGCTGTCCAAAATTTTTGCAACCAAATTATTTTCGGTAATGTTCATTTCATCTTTTTTGACTTCTTTGCAAGAAATCAAGAGCAGCATCATTACAATAATATAGTTGAACAGCTTCATCTTGTTACATTTTGGTGGTGAACATTAAAACGCCTTTTGAACCAATTTCTAAGTTGTTTTCAAACATAAACGCTTCATCGGTGATTATATTTTTAACTTGCTTTCCGGTTAAGCCTACCTCTTCAAATCGGTTTAAATCTAAGGAGATCGGTTTGTCATTTTTATTCAAGATCACCGTAACAATTTCATCATTTTTAATTCTGAAAAGTGTATAAACCCCATTTTCAGGCGCAAAATGAATTGTTTTACCTGAATGGATAGCCTCGCTGTTTTTACGATAATTCAACAATTTCTTCAAAAACAACTGCATTTCAGCTTGGTCGGCGGTTAAGTTTTCACCTGTAAAAGCATTTGATTTATCTCCAATCCATCCTCCCGGAAAATCGGTTCTGATCAAACCGTGATCGCCGGGTTTTGCTGAATTTTGCATTAAAATTTCTGTTCCGTAATACAATTGCGAAATTCTTGGCAAAGCAAGCATATAGCCAAGTGCCATTTTGGTATTTACCACATTTTCTTTTAATTGGGTAAAAATGCGGTCCATATCGTGGTTGTCCGGAAAAATCATGATATTGCTTGGGTTGGCGTAAGAAAAATCGTTTGCCAAACCTTCATACATTTTCACAAAACCATTGTCCCAACTTTCTGCTTCATTTAAGGCATCAACAATGGCTTTTTGCATTGGAAAATCCATAGTGGACGATAAATTGGAAACATAGCCGTCCTTTGTTTTTGAGCCTTGCTGCCAATAACCAACCAAAAGCGGATTTACGCTCCATTCTTCGCCTACTATACTGAAATTCGGATATTCATTCATAATGGCACCAGCCCAATCGGACATAAATTGTTTGTTTGGATACGGATAAGTATCTTGTCGAATACCGCCCAAATCGAGGGTTTCTATCCACCAGATACTGTTTTGAATGAGGTATGTTGCCAACAAAGGATTGCGTTGGTTTAAATCGGGCATTGTATCTACAAACCAGCCTTCGCTCATTAAATTCTTGTCTTTAACCGAAGCATAAGCATCCTGGTTTGTGGTTCTTCGGTGATTTGTGGTGACCATATTATTTTTCAGAAATTCGTCTTGATAATTCACCCAATCTTTGGCTGGCAAATCTTTCATCCACCAATGTTCCAATCCGATATGATTCGCAACCTGATCCATAATCAATTTAATTCCTTTATTTTTAGCTTGTTGCGCCAAATCGCTATAATCTTTCATTGTTCCAAAACGCGGATCAACCTCATAAAAATCGGTCATCGCATAACCGTGATAAGAACTTCTTTTCATATCATTCGTCAACACAGGCGTTGGCCAGATGGCCGTAAATCCCATGTCATTTATATAGTCCAAATGGTTGGTGATTCCTTTGATATCGCCGCCATGACGTCCATAATCATTTTTTCTGTCTACGGTTTTTTCATTCATCGTTTTTACAAGGTCATTGGCAACATCGCCATTTGCAAAACGATCGGGCGTGATTAAATAAACAACATCCGAGCTGTTAAAACCTTCCCTTAATTTTGAATCTTGGTTTCTTTCCTTCAATTCATAAGGAACAGAAAAATCAATGCGTTTTCCTTTTTTTGAAAAGTTGATGTTGAATTTCCCTGAAGCCGCTTTGGACAAATCCAAATTCAGAAATAAATAATTGCGGTTTTCCGTTTTCTTGATGTCTAAAATCTGAATATTTTTATTGTCAATTGAAACTGTAAATTGGGAAATGTCTTTTCCGTAAATCAACAGTTCCAACTGATTTTGATTCATCCCAACATACCAAAATGGCGGTTCAATTCTGTCTATTTTTTGGGCATACAGAGAACTCCCTAAAATTAAAAGTAATAGGATAGAAATATTTTTCATATTTTATGTTTTATTTTTATACAATAACCGATCGGTTTGCCGGTATTAAAATTTCTTCACCGTTCAACTTCATTTTTACGTCGTTTTCCGATTCATTAAAGAATTTACACTCGGTTTGGCTTTTGTAAACCTTGATGATATTTCCCCTGAAATTGATGGTAAATGAATATGATTTCCATTCTTTTGGAATTTGCGGATTGAATGATAACACGCCGTCTTCCCAAATACGCATACCGCCAAATCCTTGTACAATAGACATCCAGGTTCCTGCCATGCTGGTAATGTGGCAACCTTCGTGAACTTCGTGGTTGTAATCATCCAAATCCAATCGCGATGTTCTTACATATTGCTCATAGGCTTTTGGCATTCTGTCTATGGAAGCCGCCAAAATTGAGTGCACGCAAGGAGAAAGTGAGGATTCATGAACCGTTAAAGGCTCATAAAAATCGAAATGACGTTCTAAATCTTCTTTGTCAAATTTGTTTTCAAAAAAGAACATACACTGCAAAACATCGGCTTGTTTGATATAACAAGAACGCAAAATGCGATCCCAAGACCACTTTTGGTTGATTGGCCGCTCTGAGGTTGGCAATTCAGCAACCGGAATTAATTCCTTGTCCAAAAATCCGTCCTGTTGCAAATAAACATTCTTTTCCAAACTGAAAGGAAAATACATATTCTCGGCAACCTGCAACCATTGTTTGGTCTCATCATTGGTCAAATTGGTTTTCTCCATGACGCGTTTAAAATCTGCAGGATATTCTTGTGCAACCCTATCCAAACATTCCACTGCATATTGAATGCACCATTTTGCCAAATAATTGGTGTAAAAATTATTGTTTACGTTGTTTTCATATTCATTTGGTCCGGTAACGCCCAAAACCACATATTGGCCTTTTGCTTCAGAAAAATTAGCGCGCTGATGCCAAAAACGTGCAACGGCAATCATCACTTCCAGTCCAAATTTTGGAACGTATTCAAAATCCTGGGTGTAATTTACATAATTGTAAATACCGTAAATCATTGCACCGTTTCTGTGGATTTCTTCAAAGGTAATTTCCCATTCGTTGTGGCATTCTTCGCCATTCATAGTCACCATAGGATACAATGCTGCCCCGTTTTTAAATCCGAGTTTTTCTGCATTTTCAATGGCTTTGTCCAGCTGATTGTAGCGGTACAACAATAAATTTTTTGCTACGCTGGCATCTTTTGTTGCCATATAAAAAGGAATGCAATAAGCTTCTGTGTCCCAATAAGTGCTTCCGCCGTATTTTTCGCCGGTGAAGCCTTTCGGACCAATATTTAAACGGGCGTCGGTTCCTAAATAGGTTTGGTTCAACTGAAAAATATTGAATCGGATGCCTTGTTGCGCTTTTATATCGCCTTCAATAATGATATCCGCCGTGTGCCAAATGTTTGACCAGGATTCCTTCTGGCTTTCCAAAAGTTTCGAAAATCCAAGCTTGTATGCTTTTTTAACATTGTCAAAAGCCGCTTCAATCAAATCCTCTTTTGGATAATTTAAAGAACTTACGCAACTTCCAAACTTATATATTTTGGCGGTGTCACCTTCCGAAACATTTAATTTGTAAGTATAATGCAACGATTTCTCTTCAACTTCGGTTTGTTGTAAAGCATCAACTTTTTCATTGTTTACCGCAAAAGAAACTTCCATGGCGGTTGCCACGTGAAATGCAGTTTTTAAGGTTTTTGACAGTATGCAACCGTTATTTTTGCCGTTGACAATTTTTAAGATTTCCCAAAAATATTCATCATAATTGGAATCTTCATTTTTGATGCCGGCATCAATATAAGGAGAAAAAGTAATTTCTCCTGAAAAATTGATGGCTTTTACGGCGTATTCAATGGCGCCTGTTTCATTGTATTCCAGACTTATAAAACGTTTTGTTTCTACCTGAATTTCCTCGCCGGTTTCAAGAATTGCGTTGAAAGATCGGCTAAGCCAGCCTTCCTTCATGTTTAATTCCCTTTTAAAATTTGAAACTTTACAGGTGTTTAAATCCAGTTCCGTTTCATTGATTTGGATGTCAATGCCAATCCAGTTTGGTGCATTCAGCACTTTGGCAAAATACTCCGGATAGCCATTTTTCCACCATCCAACTCGGGTTTTATCAGGATAATAAATACCGCCAATATAACTTCCCTGAAAGGTTTTTCCTGAATACTTTTCCTCAAAATTGGCACGCTGGCCCATAGAACCATTGCCAATACTGAACAAACTTTCGGATGCCTCTACATTTTCGGGATCGAAGCCTTCTTCTACAATTGACCATTCGTAAGGCTTAATATAATCTTTGTTCATCTTATTTTAATTCATTAGATTTTTTAAAAAATCGGGCGTAATCGCTGTCATATCTTTAAAAACATAATCCGCTTCATACAACACATTCGCATCTCCAATTCCAATACTGATCATTTTTGCCGCATTTGCAGCTTCTATTCCTGCGATGGCGTCTTCTACAACCACGCAGTTTTCGGGATTTATCCCTAACTTTTTAGCGCCAATTAAAAAAACTTCCGGATCCGGTTTTGCTTTAGAAACGTCATTACCGTCAACAATGGCAGTAAATCTGTTTAAAAGTCCCACTTTCTCCAAAATCAACGGCGCGTTTTTACTGGCCGAACCCAAGGCATATTTGATATCGTTAATCTCTAAAAAATTCAACAAATCATTTACACCGGGTAAAATTTCTTCGGAAGTCATTTTATTGACATACTCCAGATATTCTTTATTTTTTTGAAGCAACAACACTTGCTTTTTTTCTTCGGATAAATGTACTTCTCCGATAGACAATAAAATTTCGAGCGATTTAACCCGGCTAACGCCTTTCAGCAATTCATTTTGTTCTTCGGTAAAATCGAAGCCCAAAGCGTTTGCTAAATTTCTCCAGGCTAAATAATGGTACTTTGCAGTATCCACAATTACACCGTCTAAATCGAAAATAAACGCGATTTCTTTCATCTGTTAAAATTTAATTTTTAGCGGTAACAGGAACTGTCTGTCATTAAACATTTCTTTGCGTCTCAAAATTTGCAATGTTGGTTTCATTAATTTTTTATGATTACTACAGAATCATCAACATCTTTTACCCTTACCACCAATATGGCTGCAATCAGTAATGAAATACCACTAATTAACAAAGCGTATATTGGGTTTCCTCCATAAAAATATTTTACGATTGGGCCACCAATAATGGCATTTATGATTTGTGGAAGCACAATAAAGAAATTGAAAATCCCCATATAAACACCCATTTTTTTAGCAGGAATCGATCCCGCCAAAATGGCATAAGGCATGGCTAAAATACTTGCCCATGCGATTCCGATACCAAACATGGATAAGAATAACCAGTTTTCATTTGGCACAAAATAAATGGAAATAAGGCCTAAACCACCAAAAGCCAATGAAACTGCATGGGTTAATTTTCGACCAAGTTTTTTAGCGATTGCAGGTAAAAAGAAGGCATATACCGCTGAAACAGCGTTGTAAACACCAAATAAAATACCCACCCAGTCGCCCGCAATTTGATAGGCAGATCCGTGATCATCTAAAGACAATCCATAAATATGATGCGCAATGGCAGGTGTTGAAAATACCCACATTCCAAACAAACCAAACCAGGAAAAAAACTGAACCGAACTCAATTGCCTCATTGTTAAAGGCATTTTTTTGAAATCGGAAAAAATATCCAAGAGGCTCGATTTTTCCTCAGCGGCTATATCTTCAGCTGTTTCTGGAGCACTAAATTGCGCGGTTTCTTCAGGAGTATATTCTTTGGTGGTAAATACGGTCACCAAAATACTGGCAACCAAAACCCCGGCGCCAATCACAAATGACAGTAATAAGTTTAACGGCACTTCGCCTTCTGCAGCACTATTTGCAACGCCAAACCAATTTGTCAAAGCATAAGGCAACCAAGATCCAATTACGGCGCCAATACCAATTAAGATGGTTTGCACGCTAAATCCAAGTGTTCTTTGATCGGATGGCAATAAATCGGCCACCAAAGCCCTAAATGGTTCCATGGCGACATTAAATGAAGCATCCATAATCATTAACATCCCTGCCCCAACCCATAAGGCCGGTAAAAAAGCAGTAAACATATCGGCATTTGGCATTAAAATCAATCCCATCGACGCCAATAGCGCACCGGCTAAAAAGTAAGGCCGTCTTCTTCCTAGTTTCGTCCAGGTTCTGTCGCTATAATAACCAATAATGGGCTGTACTATTAAACCCGTTAATGGCGCCACCACCCAAAACCAAGAGAGTTCATGGACATCTGCGCCAAAAATTTGCAATATTCTGCTGGCATTGGCATTTTGCAGCGCAAAACCCATTTGAATTCCAAGGAAACCGAAACTCATGTTCCAAATATCCCAGAAACTTAATTTCCGTTTTTCCATAATGTAAGTGTTAAAAAAATATAATACAATCAACAGCCGGACAGGCTTTAATTAATTGCTTTTGTGTGAAGTGTGAAAAATAGTACGTGTCAAATATATAAATAAAATTCCAAGTTCAACATTTTTTAACCTAAGATTTACGTAAAAAAATTAACAATTACGTACTACAACGTTGGAGTTGTTGGGTTTGAGTTATCTGTTATTTGTTAAATGTTATATGTTAAATGTTATATGTTATATGTAGTTGAACTTCCCTGATTAGTGTTGACCGGTTTTTATTAATTTTTCGTTATCAAAAATAGTAAAAATTGGTTTAGGATTAAGTTGATTATTTAACCATTTATTTTCAAAATCTACAGGACTTAATTTACCAATATTATCATGTG
>JAUSOJ010000091.1 GCA_030656195.1 Lutibacter sp. | reverse complement strand
TACAGTGATTGCTTGGTTCTGTTAATGAATATCCAATAAAACTAAGGGTGTTTTAATAAGTTGATTGAAATTTGAAGAAAACATTTTGATTTAATGTGGTAAAAAAGTATATTTATGCAAAAATAATATAGTTATGAAAATTACCTGCTGCCCAAACTGTAATTCCGATGAATATGTTAAAAGTGGTATTGTCAAAGAAAGACAGCGCTATAAATGCAAAAAATGTGATTATTACTTCACTGTTAATAAAGTTGGTAAACAAATAGATTCTTATTATGTGAATAAAGCTTTGCAGCTATATTTGGAGGGATTGAGCTATCGGGAAATTGAACGGATTTTGGGGATATCGCATGTAAGTATCATCAATTGGGTCAAAAAATACAATGTAAAGCGCCCGTATAGTTTTGAATATCACTCTACTTATAAGATTCTGAACGCTGTGGAACTCGCAAAATACTTTTCGACAAATAAAAATTTGATAGGCGCAGGGGTTATTGTCACTGAGCTTGGTGATAAATTTATGTTAATTCGTTGGGAACGGTTCAAAGGATAGCTATATCAATTTACATATATATATATTCAATTTTAATACCCGCTTTTTTCTTTACATCTTGTTAGGGCTAAAAAAGCAATTCTTTAGCAGAAACTTAATTAACTAACCAAAATTATTTTTATGAGAAAACAGCATTTAGTTTTGTTAATTCTACTCTTGGGATTAACGTATTACAGTTATGGCCAGACCACTGAGGCCACTCCAACTTTCGGTGTAAAATGGACCGGATTTGTTAAGACAGACTATATGTTTGACACCCGGCAAACCGTCAATTCCAGAGAAGGTCACTTCGCAATTTTACCGGCAAGAGAAAGTTTGGTGAATGGCGAAGATGTAAATGATCAGACCAACTTCAACATTTTATCAATTCAAACCCGTTTAAAAGCTGGTATTACGGGACCCGATTTTTTTGGGATGAAAACTTCTGGCGCCATTGAGGCTGATTTTTTCGGAAACTCCGGAACAGGGCTCGATGATGTGAATGGTTTTAGGTTGCGACACGCCTTCGTTCAATTGTCTAACGACAAAGTGGAGATTTTAATGGGTCAGTTTTGGCATCCTATGTTTATAACTTCGGTTTTTCCTGATGTTTACTCCTTTAACACTGGAGTTCCTTTTGCGCCATTTTCCAGAAATCCGCAGTTGCGTTTAACCACCAAAGGAAACGTTAGATTTATGGGTGCGATATTTACTGAAAGAGATTTTCAAACCAGAGGCGCCAGTGTAAGTCAGGCAGGAATGCCTCAACTGCACGCACAATTGCAAATTGGCTCCGTGGCAAATTCTTTGGGAGGCTTCGGCGTGAATTTTAAATCGGCCAGACCGGCGCTGGGACTTGATAATGTAACAAGCACTTCTTTTGTTGGATATTTCAGAACAAAATTGGGGAAAACAACCTGGAAAGCAGAAGCTATTTACGGACAAAACATGTCGGATATCCTTCAAATTGGTGGTTTTGGAACTGCAAATGGCGATTATGTGAACAATGACACATTTACTGCCTGGACCGAATTTAATGCCGATTTTTCTGAAACCATGGAATGGGGATTGTTTGGCGGCTACACAAAAAATGGTGGCTACGGGGAAGCAATTACCTATACCAACGGATTTTTAGGAAACAGTGTTGAAAGCGCTTTTAGAGTTTCTCCTAGAATTGGATGGAAATCAGGAAAAATGAAAATTGGGATTGAGGGAGAATTTACTTCTGCACAATATGGATCTATCGACGCAAACGGAGATATGAACACCGCCGGCGTTGATGCCGTGCACAATTTCAGATTATTAACAACAGCAATTTATAACTTCTAAAACCAACTATTATGTCAAAAGAAAACATGAAAGCATATTGGAAAGAAAATCTAACCTATTTGGCAATCTTGCTAAGTATCTGGTTTTTGGTTTCCTACGTGTTCGGAATCTTTTTAGTGGATCAGTTAAACACCATCAAATTTGCCGGTTTTAAGCTGGGATTTTGGTTTGCGCAACAAGGATCAATGTATGTATTTATTATCTTAATATTCGTCTATGTAAGATTGATGAATAAACTGGATAAAAAATATGGCGTTGAAGAATAATATAAACTTAAAAAAAATAAAAATCATGGGAATATTAGCATGGACTTGGATACTTGTAGGGGTTTCATTTGCGCTTTATATAGGAATTGCAATTTGGGCCAGGGCAGGAACTTCAAAAGAATTTTATGTAGCGGGTGGCGGTGTGCATCCAGTATTGAATGGTATGGCTACCGCAGCCGACTGGATGTCGGCAGCATCATTTATCTCATTGGCGGGTATCGTTTCTTTTACGGGATATGATGGATCAGTTTATATTATGGGATGGACCGGCGGTTATGTGCTTTTGGCACTATTGCTGGCGCCTTATTTGAGAAAATTCGGAAAATTTACGGTGCCCGATTTTATTGGTGACAGGTATTATTCAAACGCTGCACGTATGGTTGCCGTTGTTTGCGCCTTAATAGTTTCGTTTACTTATGTTGCCGGACAAATGCGAGGTGTGGGAATTGTATTTTCAAGATACTTGGAAGTGGAAATTGACACAGGTGTTTACATTGGGATGGCCATCGTTTTCTTTTATGCGGTTTTGGGCGGTATGAAAGGGATTACCTACACGCAAGTGGCACAATATTGTGTGTTGATATTTGCTTTTATGGTGCCAGCCATATTTATTTCGTTTCAAATGACCGGAAACCCAATTCCTCAATTAGGATTTGGAAGTGCAGGTGAAGACGGCATCTATTTATTGGACAAATTAGATGGCTTGTCAACCGAGCTTGGATTCCACGAATATTCCTCCGGAAGCAAGTCTATGATTGATGTATTTGCCATAACTTTTGCTTTAATGGTGGGTACTGCAGGATTGCCACACGTAATTGTGCGTTTCTTTACGGTTCCTAAAGTAAAAGATGCACGTATTTCTGCAGGTTGGGCCTTATTGTTTATATCCATTTTATATACAACTGTACCTGCAGTTGCTGTTTTTGCAAGAACCAAATTGATTGAAACGGTGAGCAATGCAAAATATGAAGAATTGCCGCAATGGTTTGCCAACTGGGAAAAAACGGGACTGCTGAAATTTGATGATAAAAATGCGGATGGCATTGTTCAATATGTGGCTGATAAAGAAGTAAATGAATTAACAATTGACCAAGATATTATGGTACTTGCCAATCCTGAAATTGCCAATTTGCCTAACTGGGTGGTTGCATTGGTTGGTGCCGGTGGTTTGGCGGCAGCACTTTCAACAGCCGCGGGTTTGTTGCTGGTAATTGCTTCATCAATATCTCACGATTTAATTAAGAAAATCTTTAATCCAAACATTTCTGAAAGAGGAGAGCTTTTGGCAGCACGTATAAGTGCCGGTGTAGCCGTTTTTATTGCAGGATATTTTGGTATCAATCCGCCGGGATTTGTCGCCGCGGTTGTCGCCCTCGCATTTGGTTTGGCGGCCGCATCCTTCTTCCCTGCAATTTTACTGGGGATTTTTGACAAGCGTATGAACAAAGAAGGCGCAATTACCGGTATGATTGTCGGGATCTCTTTAATGTTGTACTATATGTTGAAATTCAAATTCGGAATTTTTGACGGCGGGAAAGAAGCCGTAGCCGGACTTACAGCTGACTGGTGGTTTAATTTTGGAAATGGAGGAATTTCTCCGGAAGGATTTGGAACAATAGCCATGGCCGTAAACTTTATCTTTTCGGTAATTGTTTCAAGGCTAACGCCTGCACCGCCTGCACATGTTCAGGATATTGTTGAAAATATCAGAATTCCTAAAGGAGCTGGTGAGGCACACGTTCATTAATAATTAATTTTAGTCATAAAACAGCACTATTTTATAGTGCTGTTTTTAATATTTTATCAAGCAGTGAAAAAAAGACACCAACAAAAGCTAATTGTATTATCAATATTGTTATTGTGTTTGTTTAATGTGCCTATATTGTTGATTTTCAACAGTAGCACTACTTTTATTGGCTTGCCTGTGCTTTATTTTTATATTTTCTTTATCTGGATCGTTAGCATTGTAGTTTCATACATCATCTTAAAAAAGTATTATGAGTAGTTTTTTGGTGATATCGATTATATTGGTTTATCTGGCCGTCATATTTTATGTGGCATATTGGGCTGAAAAAAACTCAAAAAGCCGGTGGGTTAACAATCCTTATATTTATACGCTTTCTTTGGCTGTTTACTGTACTGCCTGGACTTATTACGGAAGCGTTGGTTTGGCTTCAACTTCAGGTTTAAAATTTTTGACCATTTATTTAGGTCCCATTATTATCATCCCAACTTGGGTGATTTTAATGCGTAAAATTATCAGAATTTCAAAAGGAAATAAAATATCAACTTTGGCCGATTTCATTTCATTGCGCTATGGAAACGATCGTTTTTTAGGCGCCTTGGTGACTTTGGTTTGTGTTTTGGCCATTGTGCCTTATATATCATTGCAGTTAAAAGCAATTTCCGAAACTTTTAACGTGATTACCAAACATCATATTTCTG
>JAUSOJ010000281.1 GCA_030656195.1 Lutibacter sp. | reverse complement strand
AATTAATATGACAAATATAGTCTATAAAAAAAAATAACTCCTGATTTAAATCAGGAGTTATTAAAATTCAAACACTTATATATTAAATTAGAACTTAACTTGCAATTGCACTAATAAAGCGTCATTGTCAACACTAAGACCTGTTTCAATTTTGTTTTGGTAATTTACCTGTAATCTTACATTGTCATTAAAGAAATAATTTACGCCTAAAGTCATCATTTCTTGGTAGCCAATTTTTTTAATGTCTAAATCCTGGTCAAAATATTCATATTTAAAGACCGGTTGTATTTGCTTATTTATATCATAAGAAGCCATTATGTAAGCGCCCGCTCTTTCTTTCCCTAATTCCAAAGGTGTTGATCCGCAACCGCCATCGGCAGCTCTGTTATAATCGCCTTCATCGTAAATATATTCTCCCTGAACTTTAAAACCACTGTAATTAAAAGTGACTTCAGCGCCATAAGTTGTACGATCAAGATCATTGTTATTTGGATAGCCATATCTAAAACTTCCTCCAACGGTCATAAAATCAAACACTTTGTAAGAAGCACGTCCGATAATGTCTTTTTTGGTATTGTTATCTTTAACGCCCAATCCACGGCCATTCATTAAAGCCACAGAATAACGGAAACTTGTTTTTTCGCTTCCGCCCAACATCATTACCCCTAAATCTCTTTGAGGCGCCACTATTTGGTCTGACACAATAGCGCGATCAATGGTAGTTAGATTGTTACAAGCAGTGCTTACTTCCAATCCGAATGGCTGTTTAAATGACCCAACCGAGAATTTTGTCCATTCTAATTTATCATAAGATATAAACGCATCCATTAAATAAACATTACCGTCGGATGAAATAAAATCACTGGTTTCAATCATTGCATAATATGAGAATGAACGATTTACCCTGCCACGAACACCAAAACGGGCTCTTTTAAATAAAAATGTGTTTTCACCCGGATCAGTAAAAACAGTGTTGTATTGCGGCTGGAAATACCCAAAGAACGTTGTGCTGCTTGTTTTTGGAACGCCATCACCGCCTGCTGCAGGCAAGTCACCTTCGCATCCTTGCGCAAAAGCAGTATTAAATTGAAATAGAAATGCTATGGCGAATAAGATAATTATTTTTGTTTTCATGTTTATTTTGGATTTAATTAAAAGCCCTAAAAAATTCACTTACTTATTGATACATAAAACGTTATTGAAAATTTCAAGAATGTTTTACACATTTTTAGGGCTTAATTTGTTTTATTTGTTTAATTATTAATTGGTTGCGAACGGTAAATTTTTTGGCACATTAGGCGCAACTCCCCATTTGTTTGATGTCCATGCGGTATTTGTGTTGTACAATCCATTTATTCCAAACAACATAGAGTGAGCATTGTAACCCATAACTCTTAAATAAGCCGTCACAATGGCTGAGGTTTGGCCAGTATAGCAATAGTTAACTATCTTAGTGTTTGGATTCGGATCCAGGCCTAAATAACTATTGTCTGCCAATATTAAAGGTTGAATTCTATATGCATTTTTAATATGTCCGAAAGCTGCGTAATCTGCTGCAGAAAAGTAGTTGTGCACAAAGTAATTAGTTGGTGTATTCAATACCTCTGTTCCGGTAACTGTTTTAAAACCTTCTGCCACAACAGCTTCAATACGACTTTTTAAGATAGCGGCACCATCAGTTGATAAAGTTGAAATTACAGGATTTGAATAGACCGAATTTGTTGGGGCAGAATCATACGACCAGTTTGCATGACCTTTAGCTTCTTCAGCGCCAATTTTTCCATTCCATGCACTTGCAGTGGTTGAATTCCAACCAGACATTCCCCATTTTAAGGCTTGTGTATTTCTATAACCAGACATACGCAGCAATGCGGTTGCATAACAAGCTGTTTGCCCGGTATAACAAACCACCAAAATTGGTTTTGATCCCGCTAAAGCGCCTTCAGCCAAAATATTGGCAAAAGCAACGTTTTTTGAACCACTAATACGTTTAGAGGCAAAATCAGCGGCGCTTCTAATATCTACAATATAATATTTAGCTAAAAATGCAGGTAAATCTGCTTCGGCAGGTGCCCCAGCAACAAAGCTTACACCGTCAGGTGAAGTTAAAATTTTATCAAGGTCAAGGTTATTGGCCAACATATGATCTTTCAATAGGGTAAATGCAGGCGTTGTATTTACGGCTGAGTCATCACCTTTGTCGCAAGATGTTAAAAAAAGCGTTGGAATTAATAGAAGTCCTATTAATATTAATGATAGTTTTTTCATAATTTGTTTGTTTTTGTTTAAAATGATCTATTTGCTTTAATTATTCTACTATTGGGAAATTTTTAATTTCTTTAGCTGAAAAGCCATCCCACCCTTTTTCAACTAAGATTGCATTCATAAAACTATTAGAGCCATAAGCCAAGTTTGATACATCATAACCCAATAGGTGTAAATAAGCAACTACGTAAGCTGCATGTTGCCCTGTATTACAGTTAATCAATACTTTTTTATCGGCAGGAAGTGTATATAAGCTTGTTGCAGTAGACAAAGAAGCTCTTGGCTCATATCTTACAGCACCTTCAATATGACCTAAATTGTAATTTTCTTCATTTACATAGTTAACAATGAAAAAATCGGAAGGACTTTTAAATACAGAATCAGCTTTCACAATAAACTCGCTGTAAGGTTTGGCAAAAGCGTCTTTTAAACGTGCTTTTAAAATTTCTTTTCCGTCAGTTTTTCCGGTTTTAAGCATAGGGAAAGAAGAATTTGCAGGCTTTTCATTTGACATAGTTTGCAATTTGTCAGCAAAAATATCTGTTGAATTTTTCGCCCACATTTTTTCAGCGAATTCAGATTTCCAAGCACTCATTCCCCATTTTAAACTAAAGGCATTGTTGTAGCCTGCAAGTCTTAATAAACTTGTATAATAGGCGGCAGCCTGACCTGAATAACATACGATTGTTATTTTATCAAAATTTGCAGGAGTTATTTTTTTTTCGAAATAATTCAGCAATTCTGCAGGTGCAACATTTACGGAATTTTTAATATGTCCGTAGGTAAACCAACTTGCAGTTCGGGTATCAATAACCAAATACTTTTTATTGGCTAAGTTGTCTTTAATTTCTTCGGCCAGCACTAAAGTTGGCGCTTCCGTATTTATAAAGTTTCCGTTTTCCTCAAGATATTGAACCAGTAAACCAAACTCTGTTTTTGGTGTTTCTGAATTCCCTTGAGCATTACTTTTAAAGCCAATTAATAAAGCAGTTGTAATAAAAAGTACTATAAAATATGATGAAATTTTTTTCATAATGATGTATAATTTGTTAATAACATTTTCGTTAATTTATGCCTCAAAATTAATTACGGATAGGATTTATTAGTATGACATTTGTCATTCATCATGCAATATATACACGTTCTTTACAGTAACATATGTTACATTTATTCTTAATAAAAATGGGGGTTTGTAACGTAAAATTACAGGTGGTATTTATTGTTTTTTTGAAGTGGAAAATTGGATATATTAAAGAGGAATGATGCTGTTTTGAAAAATAAATTTTTTGGAATTTAATCAAAAAAAAAGCTGTTAAAAACAGCTTTTTGTAATAGAAATTAACAACCGCCTTCTGCGGGAGCTTTCTTTTTCTTTTCAACAGTAATTACCTTTTTTGGAGGCGCTACCACCACTTTAACAATGGGTGCGGTATTTGCTTTTTTAATGGATTCATTGATAAAAGCGGTCACATCAGTTTCCGATTTTTCTATTTCACTATTTTTTGTGATCAATTTATTTTGCAAATAGCTGTTTTCAATCGCCAACAACTTTATATTTTCGTAACCTAACTGATATAAAATAAGAAAAGGAGCATTCGGTTCTTGTGGATTATTTCCATACAAAACAGCCGTTTTATTATTCTCCTTTAATTCCTCGAAAACCTTTATATTGTCTTCACTTAAAATTTCGGCGGCGTAAACATTAATTGCATTTTCTAAATGTCCTTTATCAAAATCATATTGATTTCTGATGTCAATTAATACATAATCCGGATTGTTTAGCTCATTTAAGGCGACCAGATAATTTTCGCTGGTTAATTTTTCAAGCGTGCTTTTGGTATTGATGGCGTAGGTATTTTTCGGTCTTTTATAAGTCAAAAGACCTATAATTACTGCCAGAATAAAAAGTACTGCAGCGATGGATATACGTTTGGTTTTTTCTAATTCTTTCATAAAAATATTTTATAAATTTAAAAATTAACAACCGCCTTCTGCAGGAGCTTTCTTTTTCTTTTCAATGGTGATCACTTTTTTTGGAGCCACCTTTTTTACAATTTTAGGCGCTTCCACTTTTACTTGTTCAGGATAAACCACACCAAAAAACATACTGGCTGCTTTTCTTGTTGCATACAATTCAAAATCAGTTGCGGGCATATTATCAGCCGGTTTCAACGGATTGATAATTGTGGTAAACCATTCGTTTATGCCTCCTTTTAAAACTCGCATATGTTTATACCCCAAACGGTTACATAAAATCCAGGCTTGGTCTGCATAAAAATTGTCATTTGAAAAAAGCACCACATCATATTGATTTTGATTTAGGTAATTATCGGAGCCTTCATCAAATAATTTTTCAAGCGGAATGTTAATGGCATTGGGAAGCGTGTAACTTGCAAAACTTTTTTCATCCCTTACGTCGATCAATATAAAGGAAGGATCCTGGTTTATTATTATATGCGCCAACCGGTCGGTAGTCATATATCTTTCCGGGCTAATGGAATTGCTTAATAATTCCTCAGGCTTTATGCCTTCATGCTTTTGATATTTTGGCAATAAAACCAAACCTCCGGCAAGTAAAATTAAAATTGCTGCCAAAATTTTATATCTGAAAGCTAAAACTTTTGCTATCTTTTTTTTAACCATGGTGATATTTTTTTAGTAAAATATTTTTTTAACTCTTTTTTGCACCATATCAGATATTACAAATGCTACAATTGCAATAATGGAAAATATAAATACAAACCAATATGGATTGATGCCCAGAGAATCTTCTAAGGTTACATTTCCGTAAAAATAACCTTCGTAAATGGGTTGAAATAAAGGATATAATTCAGAAAAAATGAAAATTCCTATCATAATTCCGCCTACATAAACGATTGCATCAATTTTACCGATAGCCACCGCACATAAACTTGTGCCAGGGCAAAATCCGCCAGCAACAAATCCCACACCCATAATAATGCCGCCAATGATTGCTCCCCATAAATAAGTTGGGTGAACATATAGTTGATTGACATCTAAGAATCCAAGGTAATCCATATAGTAAACACCTATTACAGCAACCAAAGCAGCGGTAAAAAACACTTTTAAAACGGCAAAATCATAGCCGTAAAAAACGCCGGAGAGTTTTCTGGAGGATGAAAATCCAGACGCTTCCAAAACAAATCCGAAAGCAATACCAATTAATATGGCGATTATATTGTCCCATTCATATGGAATTACGCCGTTAGGAATTAAAGGTCCCATAATTTTTTTTATTTTTTTATTTAATTAAATCCAATTTTTTCTAAAGAAGTAAGCCGTTGCATATGCCGAACCAAAAATGGCCAGCATGGTGATAAAGCCTCCCGTTGAAAGTACAGCCATACCGCTTAACGCAGCGCCACTTGTGCAGCCACGTGCAATTTGCGCGCCCAGTCCAAATAAAACACCGCCAATTATCGCAAATACAAGTCTGCGTTTGCTTGAAATTTTAGGGGAATGTTGAATTCTCCAACCAATTCTTCCACTTAAGCCACCAGATATAAATGCACCAATCAATACGCCCAGTGTCTCAAATACCAGCCAGTTTTTCATAGGGGATTCATCTTCAGTTATAAATTTACTGTAATAGCTGCTTTCTTCTGCATGCGTTGGCGCGACAGATTCAATAATAGAAACAACGCTACTTTTCATGGCACCGCTTGCTC
>JAUSOJ010000275.1 GCA_030656195.1 Lutibacter sp. | reverse complement strand
GTTATATGTTAAAATCAACCAATAACGTATAACATATAACTTTTTTTAATCTCCGAAATAAAATAGCTGTAAAAAAGAGGGTAAATAGATAATGTTATACGTTATATGTTATAAATCAACTAATAACTTTTAACTTTTAACTTCTAACTTTTAACTTTTAACTTTTTTTTCATTCTCCCGAATAAGTCACAAAATTTCTTGGGGTTTCATAAAGTGTAATGGAAAGGTCCAGATTTTGTTCAATTTTTGGACGCAGTTTGTTCCATATCACCACCGCAATATTTTCGGCGGTTGGGTTCAGTGTTTTGAATTCCGGAACTTCTTCATTTAAATTTTTATGGTCGAATTGTTCTTCGATTTCAGTTTCAATGAGATCTTTTAAAATTTTCATATCCATCACAAAACCGGTTTCCGGATGAATTTCGCCCTTAACTGAAACAATCAATTCATAATTATGTCCGTGATAATTCGGGTTCGCACATTTTCCAAATACTGTGGCGTTTCGGGCATCTGTCCAATCTGCATTGTACAATCGGTGCGCTGCGTTAAAATGTGCTTTTCTGTTTACGGTTACTTTCATCTGTTTTTTTTAATGACTTATAAAACTGTAATACTTGTCGAAAATGATTTTAAACCATTCGGTATAAATTTCAGGATGTAATTGCATATCATTTTTTACTTCTTCAATGGTCATCCATTGATAACTTTCAACTTCTTCCCTATTCAAGATCGGATTGTCATTGTAATAGCCAATCATAATATGGTCCAGTTCATGTTCCGTCAGTCCATTGTCGAACGGCGCTTTGTAAATAAACCAGGTCACTTCTTTCAAATCGCACGCAAAGCCCATTTCTTCCTTCAAACGTCGTTTACCGGCTTCCACATTGGCTTCCCCGTCGCGCTGGTGGCTGCAACAGGTATTTGTCCACAATAATGGCGAATGGTATTTATGGGCAGCACGTTGCTGCAACAGCAGTTGATTTTTATCATTGAATATAAATACAGAAAATGCCCTGTGGAGCACGGCTTTTTCATGCGCCTCCATTTTTGGCATTAATCCAATTTTCTCATCATTCTCGTTTACCAATATGACTTGTTCTTCTAGCATACTTCTTTTATATACTGCAAATTTACGCTTTTTAGGCGGTAAATAAAATAAAATTAAATACAAGTAATAGTTTGAATTACAATGATATAACATTAATT
>JAUSOJ010000090.1 GCA_030656195.1 Lutibacter sp. | reverse complement strand
GATCTTTAAATGTCATGTATTTTATTTAATGGGTGCAAAGGTAAGTGAATTGATTGGATTTTTATTATTTTTTGGCTAAATTACTGAAAATAAAGCTATTAAATATTTTGATTCCTTTCAATATGATCTGAATTCCCTAATTTTCAAAAATTTCCTTTGCTATTTAATTTTTATGTTTTCTTTGGAATGGTTACTTATAAAAAAAAGCCTGTCAAAAATGACAGGCTTTGCATTGTAAAAAGGTAAGTATATATTAAATAACTTTTACATTAACTGCGTTTAATCCTTTTTTACCTTCCTGTAAATCGAATTCAACTTCGTCACCTTCGCGTACTTCGTCGATTAATCCAGAAATGTGTACAAAATGTTCTTTGTTTGAACCTTCCTCACTAATAAAACCAAATCCTTTAGCTTCATTGAAGAATTTTACTGTTCCTTTACTCATTGTTAAAATTTTTAAATATAATATTAGCCGCAAAGGTAGGGTATTATAATTGGGTTTAACTAATTTAGCGGGATATTAATTTATTTTTTTTATTTTGATTCTGTTATTTGACTCAAGTAATTAGCTGGAATTCTTAAAATTATTCATATAACTAATTAATTTTAAGCAACAAACGAAAGTAATAATATAAAAATTGGAAATAATTTTTACATTTAAATAATATGGTAAAAGACATAAAATTAGCCGTTTTAATTGATGGGGACAACATTCCTTCCAAATATATTAAGGAAATGATGGAGGAAATTGCCAAATATGGCACGCCAACCATTAAAAGAATTTATGGTGACTGGACCAAGCCGCAATTGGGCAAATGGAAAACCATTTTACTTGAAAATGCGATCACACCCATACAGCAATATGGTTACACCACAGGGAAAAACGCTACAGATTCGGCAATGATTATTGATGCGATGGATATTTTATATTCAAATAATGTGGATGGATTTTGTTTGGTTTCATCGGACAGTGATTTTACGCGATTGGCGACCAGACTGAGAGAATCGGGGATGCAGGTTTACGGAATTGGGGAAAAGAAAACACCCGATCCTTTTATTGTGGCTTGTGATAAATTTATTTATCTGGAGATTTTAGAACCTTATAGTGAAACAAAAGATGAAAAAGGGGTAGCCTCTAAAAAACAGAATCTTGATAAAATAACGCCAAAAGTCGTTAAGTTCCTGAAACAATCTGTTTCTGATGCGGCGGATGAAGACGGATGGGCATTTTTAGGCGATGTTGGTTCTTTGATTCTGAAGAAACAACCCAATTTTGATTCCAGGAACTTCGGATTTGAAAAATTAACGCCTTTATTTAAATCGCTTAACCAGTTTGAAATTGACCAACGCGTGCAAAGTGGCATAAGGTTTAAATTGATTTATGTTCGGAATAAGTAAATAAATGCCTAAAGTTTGGAGTGCCTAAAATGCCTAAAGTTAATTTTTACTTATTTTCTCGGATGAAAAGTATTAATCACTTGTTTTAAAAAGCTTTTGTCCAAATGCATATAAATTTCGGTGGTTGTAATGCTTTCGTGTCCCAACATTTGCTGTATTGCACGTAAGTCGGCACCGCGTTCCAGCAAATGTGTGGCAAAGGAATGGCGAAAAGTGTGCGGACTTATCTTCTTTTTAATGCCAACTTTAATTGCCAGATTTTTGATGATGGTAAAAATCATCACCCGGGTTAATTTTTTTCCTCTTCGGTTTAAAAAAACCGTGTCTTCAAATCCCTTTTGAATGTCAATATGCGTTCTTATAGTATTTAAGTAAAAAGTAATATATTTTTCAGTTTGGGAATTGATGGGCACAAAGCGCTGTTTATTGCCTTTTCCAATAACCCGAATAAAATCTTCCTCAAAAAACAAATCGGAAATCTTTAAGTTCGTCAATTCAGAAACACGCAAACCGCAACTGTATAAAGTTTCCAGGATTGTTCTGTTTCGCTCGCCTAGCGGCTCGCTTAAATCGATGCCACCAATGAGCATATCAATTTCTGATAAGGCCAAAGTATCCGGCAGTTTTCGGCCAATTTTAGGCGTTTCAATCAGTTCGGTCGGATTGTCTTTCCGGTATTCTTCAAAAATCAAATAGTTGAAAAAATTTCGAATGCCCGAAATTAATCGCGCCTGTGATCGCGCATTAATCAGTTTGGAGGTTTCGTAAATAAATTGCTTAAAATCCTCCTGATTTATGGAAATAGGTGAAATAATCATTTCGTTTTCCTCCAAATACAACATCAGTTTTTTCACGTCGCGCGAATAACTGTCGATGGTATTTTGGGACAGACCTTTTTCTATTTTTAAATAAAACTGATAATCGTGTAAAGCGTTATTCCATTTCATCTGAATAATTTCTATTTTTTTATTGGTAACAGATGCTGTTCGCCATTAACCATTACTTTATATTTCGAAATTTGGAAAGCTCGTTTCATCTGTTTAATTTCTATTTTTTTATTGGTAACAGATGCTGTTCGCCATTAACCATTCCTTTATATTTCGAAATTTGGAAAGCTCGATTCATCTGTTTTTATTTTTTTTAAATTTTATTTTTTATTGGCAACAGATGTTGTAAGCTATTAATCATTCCTTTAAGTATCAAAATTTGTGATGCTCGTTTCATCCTGTAAATGTAATCATAAATGATTTGGGTTGTTATCATAAATTAGGCACGGTAGTTGTAAACTCAACAACTGATA
The DNA here is from genome assembly GCA_030656195.1 of Lutibacter sp. Taxonomy (GTDB): domain Bacteria; phylum Bacteroidota; class Bacteroidia; order Flavobacteriales; family Flavobacteriaceae; genus Lutibacter. Next base: position 896 of record JAUSOJ010000090.1, on the reverse strand, counting down.
TTAAAAATAAAAGTATCAAAAACCTTGTAATTGCTAGAAATGCAATGCATTTGTTAATTATTAATTTTAAATTATTAAATTATGAAAAAAATCGTTTTAGTTGCAGTCATTGCAATAATTTCTTTAGTGAGTGTTAATGCTCAAACTTCTTTTGGTGCAAAAGCCGGTGTAAATTCGGCTACTTTGATTGGAGACGTCGATGGCAATAAATCTTTAATTGGTTTTAATGCGGGACTTTTTGCCGAAATTGCGGTGGCTGATTCATTTTACATCCAACCTGAATTGTTTTATTCAACCCAAGGAACAGATGATTATCGTTATGACCTTGTTTTTGTGGATAAATTAAATTTAGATTACATCAATTTACCTATTATGTTCAAATATGATGTTGCAAACAGATTTTATTTAGAAGCCGGACCACAAGTTGGATTTTTAGTGTCCGCAAAAAGAGGAGATGTTGATGTTAAAGATGATTTTGAATCAACAGATTTTGGCGCTAATTTTGGTTTATCTTACGGATTTACCGAAAATTTATTTGCCCAAGCAAGATACAATATCGGTTTGTCAGATATTGATAAAAATGAATTGAATGATAAAGTTTCAAATGCTGGCTTGTCTTTTTCTTTAGGATACAAATTCTAATACAATTTATTGAATTAAAAACGGAAGCCAACGCTTCCGTTTTTTTTGTTAAAATTTGCAATATTTTATTGTCTGATCGTTTCATTTTGTAAAAGTAATAACACAAATATGACTGTCTTACTCTAATTAAAAAATGAATCGTTTAATTTTAACTTATTTCAGTAATTGCAAAAAAGATCCCCTAAAATAATATTATTGATAAAAAAGTAATATATTTATAGTACTAATTTTAAATTAATTAAATTATGAAAAAA
>JAUSOJ010000270.1 GCA_030656195.1 Lutibacter sp. | reverse complement strand
ACGACGCAAGCTAAATAAAAACAAGCATAATTTAATTGGTAGGATTATCTCCGATGATCCTGACAAAGCTCCGCTTTGAAAATCAACAAAAGAAAACGACGCAAGCTAAAAAAATAAAGCAAGCTTTTATTTTTAGCTTGCTTTGTTTTCAACTTTTTGTTGATTTATTCGTGACCTCGGCAGGATTCAAACCTGCAACCGCTGGAGCCGAAATCCAGTGCGCTATTCAGTTGCGCCACGAGGCCATTTAGTTTTGCGAATTTAGTGAAGTTTTTAGGATTGCTTTAGCAATTTCCCCTTTAAAAACTAATATTAAATTTTAGAATTTCATTAAACTTTTGAAATCAAAAGATCTTAAAATTAAAAACCTCAATTTTATCCCAATAATTGTCTTACTGCGGTGGAAATTGATTTTCCGTCGGTTTTGCCAGCCAATTGTTTTGAAGCTTCCGCCATCACATTTCCCATATCTTTCATAGAAGTGGCACCAACAGATTTTATAATTTCTGCTACCGCATTTTTCACGTCCTCTTCACTCATTTGCACAGGTAAAAACTGAGAAATCACTTCAACTTGCGCCAATTCAGGCTCGGCCAAATCTTCTCTGCCTTGTTCTTTATAAATTGCGGCGCTGTCCTTTCTTTGTTTTACCAATTTTTGAAGCAATTTTATTTCATCATCTTGGGTCAATTCCTCGGAAGCGGCACTTTTTGTTTGAATCAATAACAATTCAGATTTAATGGCTCTTAACGATTCCAAAGCAACTTTGTCTTTGGTTTTCATCGCCTCTTTCATCTTATCCATTATCTTTTCCTGTAAACTCATAATCGTTTCATTTTATTGGGTAAAGATAAAAAAAAAGAACTCGAAAATCCTCATTATTACAAGAAGATTTTCGAGTTAAAAACTTAGTAAATAATCTAAGTTTTTTTGTCTTTGGGCTACATTTTAGTCTACATTGTCATGCAGAAAAGAGTTGTTTGAACGAAATTGAATCGCATCTGTGTCATCAATTTGTAAAGTGGTCCTGGACTGATAAAAGTCGGAAGAATGATTGGGTTGGTCCAATTCAATTCCCATTCTTTTATAAGCCGGTTCTTTATCCATTTCATCAATATTTTTACTTAATTTATTGCTGAACTTGTAATTAAAATTTTTCATCTTCTCTCTTCTGTCAGCAGCTATTTGCTGCAATTCGGCGATGGTAAAATCTAGCGGAGAAACCTCTTTGTAATC
>JAUSOJ010000269.1 GCA_030656195.1 Lutibacter sp. | reverse complement strand
ACTGCCGTTAGTATCAGGCAGATAGAAGAATTAAGAGAATAAAAAATCAATAGATAATTTACAAAAAAATAAAAATAAAGCTTTCAAATTTTAATAAAACATAACATAAACTGAAAATCAATCACTAATGAAAAAAACTATAATTTTTGGAGCCATAGGCGTAGCACTTATCGCTGTTTTGGCTTGGTTTGGGGCAAAAAACAGCAAATCTCCCATTGAATATGAAACAGAAAAACCATTTATAACCAATATTATCAGAAAAACGGTCGCTACGGGTAAAGTAATTCCTTTGGAAGAAGTAGAACTTAAACCTAAAGTTTCGGGAATTATAGATCGTATTTATGTAGAGGAAGGCGCAAAGGTTAAAGTTGGCGACTTAATTGCCACCATTAGAGTGGTGCCAAATGTACAATCCTTAAATAGTGCGCAAGGAAATGTGAGAACGGCTCAATTACGCTATAACAACACCAAAACTTTGTACGACAGAAACAAAGGCCTTTTTGAAAAAGGTGTCATCTCAAAACAAGATTTTGAAACCGCTGAATTGAATTTTAGCAATTCAAGAGCCGAATTAAACAATGCCCAAAATAATTTAGATATTATTAAAAAAGGTTCAGCTGCCGGAATGGGAGAAACTGCGAATACTTATGTGAAAGCAGAAATTTCAGGCACTGTATTGGAAATTCCGGTACGTATTGGAAATCAGGTTATTGAGAGCAATACTTTCAATGCTGGAACCACTATTGCAACCATTGCCGATATGACAAAAATGATTTTTGAGGGAAAAGTTGATGAAGCTGAAGTTGGGAAAATTAAAAACGGCACTGTTTTGGAAGTTTCATTGGGTGCTATTGAAAAGAAAAAATATCCTGCAAAATTAAACTTTATCGCCCCAAAGGGAACAGAAGAAAATGGTGCAGTGCAGTTTAAAATAAAAGGCGATGTTACTTTGGATGATGAATTTTTTGTAAGAGCAGGCTACAGCGCAAATGCTGATATTGTTTTGGAAAAAAAGGACAGCGTGCTTTCCATTAAAGAAGCATTGTTGCAATTTGACAAAAAAACAGAAAAGCCTTACGTAGAAATTAAAATTGGAGATCAAAAATTTGAAAGAAGAGACGTGGATCTTGGTATTTCAGATGGTGTTAATGTTGAGATTTTATCGGGTGTTACCATAAAAGATGAAATAAAAATTTGGAATAAAACTTCTAAAAAAGAGGAAGAAGATAAAGAGAATAATTAAAAATCAATTTTTCTGCAAATATAAAAGCGTTTTAATTTAAATTAAAACGCTTTTTTTGTAAATTTATCGGACAAGTTTCAGCAACAAATTTTTTTATGCTGTTTCTATGATTTTTATCAATAGAAAACCAATATAAAATTACGAATTTTAGTGTATAATAATTTAAAACCGATTCGAAAATGGAAAGTCAGTTAGTATTCTTAAGTGATCTAAACTTCAACTTGGATGTTTGGAAAAGAGAGTTGAAGTTTCAAGAAAGTGAAATGGATTATTTTGAAGAAAAGTTAGAGCATATTGTGATGCGGAATCCAGGTAATGATGTTCTGGTTCAATTAGAAAGTTTTCAAAATAAAATAATCCGAGAACGTGAGGTAATGGGTCATTTAAGGCATAGAATTCGAATGAAAAGGAGAGAACTGGCTCATCAAGGCCAAATTGAAAAAAGTAATGATGTGCAATTTCACGAAAAACAGGTGTTGTTAAAAGATGAAATGAAAACATTTGTGAATATGCATTACCAACTTAAAGAAAAGATGATGGATTTCTTCCTAAAATATTTATAGACATTGATTGAATGATAAACAAAAAAAATCGGAGTGAAAACTCCGATTTTTTTTGTTCTAAATGTGATTTTAATTCCAAATCAAACACCCTTTCCTTTAGAAAGGCAGGGGAAAGGATTCAAAATTCATTTTTATGATTCGAATTCCGTAATTGTTTTTTTAATGATGGAAACGCAATCTAAAAGTTGTTCTTCATTCATCACTAAAGGTGGCGCAAAACGAATAATATTGCCGTGAGTAGGTTTTGCCAGCAATCCATTGTCGCGCAATTTTAAACAAATATCCCACGCCGTTGAACTGTATTCAGTGTCATTAATCACAATGGCGTTTAACAAGCCTTTACCGCGCACCAGTTTGATAAGCGTTTGTGTTTCTATAAATTTTTGCATTTCACTTCTGAAAAGTTTTCCCAATTTATCTGAATTTTCTGCCAGAGCTTCTTCTTTAATCACTTTAAGCGCCGCAATGGCAACAGCAGCAGCCAAAGGATTTCCGCCAAAAGTTGATCCATGTTGTCCCGGTTTTATAACATCCATAATGTGGTTATTCGCCAAAACTGCCGATACCGGATAAACGCCGCCGCTCAATGCTTTTCCTAAAATTAAAATATCTGGTTTGACTTCTGGTGTTCCAGAACAATTTTTGTCAACACAATCGCAATTTCCGCAAGTTGCCAATAAACGCCCGGTTCTTGCGATACCAGTTTGCACTTCATCAGCAATAAATAAAACACCGTGTTTTTCACACAAAGCTTTTGCTTTTGCCAAATAGCCTTCCGCAGGCACATAAACGCCAGCTTCTCCTTGGATTGGCTCCACTAAAAATCCTGCAATATTTTTGCTCGATTTTAAGGCTTCTTCCAGCGCTTTAAGATTGTCAAAGTCAATTTTTATAAAACCTTCTGTATAAGGTCCGAAATTTCTGCGAGCTTCCTCATCGTTTGAAAAAGAAATAATGGTGGTTGTTCGTCCATGAAAATTATTCTTGCAAACAATTATTTGCGCCTGATTTTCCGGAACTCCCTTTTTCTCATAAGCGTATTTACGGCAAATTTTAATCGCAGTTTCCACAGCTTCTGCACCGGTATTCATAGGTAAGACTTTATCGAAACCAAAAAAATCGGTCACGTATTTTTCATATTTTCCAAGCACATCATTATAAAATGCTCTGGAAGTCAGGGTCAAAGTACTTGCCTGATCATTTAAGGCTTTAATTATTTTGGGGTGACAATGTCCTTGATTAACGGCTGAATATGCCGATAAAAAATCGTAATAACGCTTGCCGTCCACATCCCAAACATACACGCCTTCTCCTTTGGTTAAAACTACCGGTAAAGGGTGGTAATTATGTGCTCCGTAATTATTTTCTAAATCAATAGCTTGTTGTGATGAAATTTTTTCTGAAACCATCTTGGTAATAAATTATAATTTAAAATCCTAAATTCCTCCTTCAGGAGAGAAATCATCCTCATATTTTGTGCAAATTACAAAATATTTCAAACTTATAAATGGCCTTAATTGTTTATTTTAGAAGTTAAAATTGCCTTTGGAAAAAGATTGGCAAATTATTGTAAAGTTTGTAGTGAAAATTTCATTCCTATTGAAATTAATTGAATAAATTTGCGTTAACTAAAAACAAAATTTTAAAAAATGAAAAAATCAGTATTGATATTAGGATTGGTAGCTTTCTTTTTTGTGAGCTGTGGTGAAACAAAAAAAGAAGAAGTAAAACAAGAAGTTGAAGCACCGGTTGAAGCGCCTGCTTCAGGAAAAATTAAAACGTCGGATGATTACCTTGCTTTAGGAAAAGAATTATTCACATCTAAAACGTGTGTTGCTTGTCACCAGCCAGATGCGAAAGTAATTGGACCATCCATTAAAGAAATCAATAAAATTTACGAAGAAAAAGGAGGAAACATTGTTGCATTTTTGAAAGGTGAAGCTCCTGCAATTGTTGATACAGATCCAGGTCAAGTTGCCATTATGAAAGCGAATTTAGATGGTTTTGTAAAAAACTTAAGCGCTGAAGAGCTTGCCGCATTGGCACTTTATATGAGCAGTGTAAAATAAATCAGTAAAAATTAGTATTTGAAAGCATCCCGAATTTCGGGATGCTTTTTTTATGTGAAAAATGGTACATTTGCAACATGGCAAGAAAAAACAAGCAATTTATTTTTGAAAATATTGAAGTGGTTGATGCAGGCGCGCAAGGCAAAACAATTGCCAAGGCACCAGACGGATGTGTCATCTTTTTATCCAACGCAGTTCCCGGGGACATTGTTGATATTAAAACAGGTAAAAAAAGGAAAGCCTTTTTTGAAGGCACAGCCATAAAATTCCATAAATATTCAGAAAAACGCACACAACCTGTTTGTCAGCATTATGAATTTTGTGGTGGTTGTAAATGGCAGGATATGGCTTATGAACACCAGTTGGCCTATAAAGAAAAGGAAGTCATTAACAATTTAAAACGCATCGGACATTTGGATTTGCCAGAGCCAACGCCCATTTTAGGTTGCTCCAACATATATTTTTACAGAAATAAAATGGAATTTTCTTTTTCAAATAGTCGTTGGTTAACGTTGGAAGAAATTAATTCTAAAGAAGAAATTGACAACAGAAACGCCTGCGGTTTTCATATTGCAGGAATGTGGGATAAAATTTTGGATATTGAAAAATGTCATTTGCAGGAAGATCCTTCCAATCAAATTAGAAATTTCATCAAGGAATTCGGCATAAAAAACGATATTGAATTTTACAATCCGCGCGCACAATCCGGACTTTTGCGCACTGTAATGATTCGTATTTCATCAACAGGAGAAATCATGGTGGTGATTCAGTTTTTGCAAGAAGCTACAAAAAAAAGGGAAGCTTTGTTGAATGCATTGATTCAGGAATTTCCGCAAATAACCTCGCTTCAGTATGTAATTAACGGGAAAGGAAACGATACTTTATACGACCAAGATATTATTTTATTCAGCGGAAGATCTCATATTTTTGAAGAAATGGAAGGCTTAAAATTTAAAATTGGGGCAAAATCATTTTATCAGACAAATTCTGCCCAAGCCTACGAATTGTACAAAATTACGCGTGATTTCGCCAATTTAACAGGCAATGAAATTGTGTACGATTTTTATACCGGCACCGGAACCATTGCGCAATTTGTGGCTAAAAATGCCAAAAAAGTGATTGGCGTTGAGTCGGTTCCTGATGCCATTGAAGATGCAAAACAAAATGCAAAAATGAACAATATAAACAACGTTGAATTTTTTGCCGGTGATATGAAAGATGTTTTTAACGACAGTTTTATAAAAAAACACGGACAGCCAGATGTGGTAATTACCGATCCGCCGCGTGACGGAATGCATAAAAATGTGGTGGAAAAATTGTTGGAAATTTCGCCAAAACGCATTGTTTACGTAAGTTGTAATTCGGCAACGCAAGCACGCGATTTGTCGTTAATGAAAGAACATTACAACATTGTTAAAACCCAGGCAGTAGATATGTTTCCGCAAACGCATCACGTGGAAAATGTTGTACTTTTGGAATTGAAAACAAAACAACTATGAGAAAATATTTAATTTTGTTAATCATCTTGAGTTTTACGCTTGTAAACTGTGAAAAAGATGATATTTGTATTGAAACCACCACACCAAAATTGATTGTTGTTTTTTATAATAATGAAATACCAGACGCTAAAAAAGTAGTGGCTTCTTTAACGGTTTCGGTTGATGGAAAAGAGAATGTTTATGAAAACAAATCTTTGGATTCTATTGCCATTCCTTTAGATTTGACGCAAAACAGCACGCTTTATAAATTTAAATCGGGTACAATAACGGATTCGATTTTGTTTACCTACGACAGAAAAGATGTTTTTGTTTCTCGCTCTTGCGGCTATAAAACCATTTTCGAAAACTTGCAGATAGAAAGCAGGAGCTCAAATTGGATAAAAAATGATATCATTAAAAATACAACCATAGACAATGAAACAGCAGCTCATCTTACTATTTTTCATTAGTTTTTTAGTTCCGGCAACAATAAACGCCCAGCAAAAAGCCGATACCGTAAAAATAAAGGAAAGTTACGGCATTCGCGTTGGCATTGACTTAAGCAAACCGTTGATTTCGTTTTTGGACGAAGACACGAAAGGATTGGAACTGGTTGGTGATGTTCGAATTTTAAGGAATTATTATGCGGCTGTTGAATTGGGTTATGAAGACAAAACCACCAAGGAAGATTATATAAATTTTACCACAAAAGGTTCTTATATTAAAGCCGGAGTAAACTACAATGCCTATAAAAACTGGATTGGTATGACCAATGAAATTTATGTTGGAATGCGCTATGGTTTTGGTTTGTTCAACCAAACATTGAACAGTTACACGCCAAATGTAAAAGGAACCTATTTTATTCCTGTGGAAATGCAACCAAACACCGAATTTAACGACTTATCGGCGCATTGGGGAGAATTGGTTTTTGGAATGAAGGCAGAAACACTTAAAAATTTATATTTGGGGTTCAGTTTTAGTTTCAAAAAAATGATCAGTACCAAAGAACCTGAGAATTTTAAAAATCTCCACGTTCCCGGTTTTAACAGTGTGTATTTAAACAATACCGGATTCGGCATGAATTATACCTTAAGTTACCTGATCCCAATTGTGAAAAAAGAAAAGTAATTTTTTATCGTTTTAAAAATTTAAATCCTTTTTGACTTATGAAAAATATTCCAAGTGTAGATTTATCCGATTTTTTGTCGGGAGATCCTGCAAGAAAACAGAAATTTATAAAAGAAATAGGAGAAGCTTATGAAGAAATAGGCTTTGTTGCGCTTCGCGGACATTTTTTGTCAGATGAACTGACAGAGAATTTATACAAAGAAGTGAAAAACTTTTTTGATTTGCCAGATGAAGTAAAACAATCTTATGAAATTGAAGGAATTGGCGGACAAAGAGGTTACACTTCCTTCGGAAAAGAAAGCGCAAAAGGTAAAAAAGAAGGAGATTTAAAAGAGTTTTGGCATTTCGGACAAGAAGTGGAAAACAATGAGGCT
>JAUSOJ010000267.1 GCA_030656195.1 Lutibacter sp. | reverse complement strand
AAACAATAGCCGAAGTTTTTATGGGCGATTTCAGCTTTTTAGAAAGCGCAAGCCGCATAAGGTATCTAAAAATTATTTCTGTATTTACGGCTGGATCTGCTTTTGGCCTGGTGATCATATCCCATATTTTAGGCTATGTGTTAAAGTTATGGCACCAAACTGTTACCGCAATCATTATTGGTTTTATAGCGGGTTCTTTAGGCATTGTTTGGCCGTGGAAGAAGGTGGTGTATAAATTCGAAAACGGAAAAAACTTATTTGATATTAATGGAGATAAAGTTATTGAAAATTATGAAAGGTATTTTCCCGATTTTTCACAACAAGAAACCTGGATTGCCATTTTCTTTATTTTTGTTGGCGCTTTGTTGGTGTTGTTAATTGATAAATACGGATCTGAACATAAAGAATATGACAATGAATAATCGCACTAAATTTGGCATCATAGGAAAGGATATTTCCTATTCTTTTTCCAGAAATTATTTTCAGGAAAAATTTAAAAAATTGGGTTTGAATAATTATCATTATTACAATTTTGACATTCCTGAAATAGAAGAGTTCCCTTTTTTGTTATACCATCGGGAAGATGAATTCAGGGGACTGAATGTGACCATTCCGTATAAAGAAGCCATCATAAAATATTTGGATGAAGTTGACCAGGAAGCCCAGAAAATTGGTGCTGTAAACACCATAAAAGTGACTGATGACAATCAATTAATTGGATACAACACCGATGCGCACGGTTTTCAAAAATCGATGGAGCCTTTGTTGAAAAGCCATCATCAAAAAGCCTTAATTCTGGGAACCGGCGGTGCTTCCAAAGCCATTGCATACGTATTTAAAAAATTAAACATTGCCTATAAATTTGTTTCAAGAAATGAAATTGAAGACATGTTTACCTATGAAATGCTGGATGCACAAATTATGGGTGAATATACAATTATAGTCAATTGCACGCCAGTTGGCACGCATCCAAATATCGAAAATGCCCCACCAATTCCGTATCAATATGTTTCAGACAAACACTTGCTGTATGATTTGATATACAATCCTGCGGAAACTAAATTTTTGCAAAAAGGCAAAAAACACGGCGCCAGTATTAAAAACGGATTGGAAATGCTTGAATTACAAGCGGAAAAAGCTTGGGAAATATGGCATTCGTGAAAAGAATTCCCTAAATTTACGCAACTTTTCTAAAAAAATCACATCTTTTAAAGAAGTAGTTTTTTTGTAAAAGGCTATTTTTAAAATTATTAATGAATATAATTAAACGAACCTTAAACATTTTTATATGTTAGACGATGAAAAAAAATTGCCGATTGAAGAAACTGCTTCATCACCACTAATTTCCGAAATTCAGGAAGAAACCCAAAATGAATTAAATATTGCGGAATTGCCTTCGGACACTGAAGCTGTTGATGTCGCAGGAAGTGAAGTTGCTGAAAGCACTTTAACTGCTGAAACTGCTGAAATTAAGGAAGATATTGAAAGCGAAATCGAAACAAAAGAAGCTGCTTTATCCATAAATGTTGATGAGGTGATAGAAAGTGAAGTTGCTGAAAGCACTTTAACTGCTGAAACTGCTGAAATTCAGGAAGATATTCAAAGCGAAAACGAAACAAAAGAAGCTGCTTTATCCATAAAAGTTGATGAGGTGATAGAAAGTGAAGATGCTGAAAATGTTTCCGCACCCATAGTTTCTGATGTTCAAGAGGATACGCAAAAAAAATTAAAACCTAAAAAAACGTCGCCGTCTAGCAATGCCGTTGATGAAATGGATACCAAAATTGCCGAAAATTCAGAAAATGTTGAGCATTCAACTATTGAAATGCTTGAGTATGCCGACTTAAATTTGGAAGATTTAGTGGCTGAACTAAGCAAACTTGTGAAAGAGAATCAGGTTCAAAACATTACCAATAACGTTAACGCCATCAAACAGGCTTTTCATATTAAATATGGAGAGCTGTTAAAAGTTGAAAAAGATAAATTTTTGGAACTTGGAGGGAATTTAGTCGATTTTCAATTCAGCAGTCCAATAAAATCTACCTATAACAGTATTCTTTACGATTTTAAAATCAAAAGAAATGAATATTATGCCGGACAGGATAAACAGTTAAATGATAATTTACTTGCCAAGCTTGGCTTAATTGAAGAGCTTAAACATTTAATTGATAACGCCGAAGGCGCTACCATGTATAAAAAGTTTAAAGATATTCAAACCAGATGGGTGAGAATAGGCCTGATTCCTAGGGTAAAATACAACGATACCTGGAGAACTTACCAACATCATGTGGAGCGTTTTTATGATTTATTGCATTTAAGCAATGATTTCCGTGACCTCGATTTTAAACATAATTTGGAAGAAAAACTAAAACTTGTTACCAGAGCTGAAGAATTGGCCGAATCTGCCGATGTAAATGCCGCTTTTAAAGAATTACAGGTGTTGCATAAATTATGGAAAGAAGATTTTGGACCAATAGCTGCAGAACATAGAGATGAGGTTTGGGACCGTTTTAGTGAAGCCACCAGAAAAGTGCACGACAAGCGACATGATTTTTTCAAAGACATGAAATCAAAATTTGAAGGCAATGTTGAGAAAAAATTAGCAGTGATTGCAGAAATTGAAGCACTTGACACTTCAAAAAATTTGACGCGGGCAGAATGGCAAAAAAGCATTAAAGAGTTGGAAATTTTGCGTAATAAGTTCTCAGAAATTAAACAAGTGCCAAGAGAAAAAAGCGATTTAATTTGGGACAAGTATAAAGAGGCCACCAGAAAATTCAATGTTGAAAAGAACAATTATTTTAAGCTTGTTAAACATGAGCATTTAGACAATTTAAACAAAAAGAAGGCGCTTATTGAACAGGCTGAGGCCATCAAAGACAGTGAAGAATGGGAATCCGCCACTGAAATTATGAAAAAAATTCAGTTGGAATGGAAAAAAATTGGTCATGTGCCTCAAAAATATTCTGACAAATTGTGGAAGGAGTTTAAAGATGCCTGTAACCATTACTTTGATCGGTTTCATAAACAAC
>JAUSOJ010000089.1 GCA_030656195.1 Lutibacter sp. | reverse complement strand
AAACTCCCTTTCCTTAGGAAGGAGCTGGGGATAGGAGAAAATCAAAAGCCTCTAAAACGCAAGTTTAGAGGCTTTCTCAAAAAGACTATTAATTAACTAATTCAAATAATTATAAATATTCTTTTATATTTTTTCAGCATTTGCATGCTTTGTGTGATGGTAATGTTTACACTGCAAATTTAAGGCTTTATCGTGTTTAAGTTGTTAAAACATAGTTAATTAAATGTAAACAAATTCACAAAGTTTTTACATAAACCCGCCACCGCCTTGGGCTTCATTGCTGTCTCTGGTTTTACGACTTTTCGCGCTATTTTTTCCTCCGCCAAATTTATACATAAATCCAACATAGGCTGTTCTGCTTTCCCAGTTAAACTGTCCTGATTGCGGATAAGGATTTTCCGACTCAAATTTGAATTTCATTCCCTCAAAAATATCGTTAACCCTTAAGCTGATGGTTCCTTTTCCTTCAAGTACATTTAAACTTGCACCGGTATTTATCATCCACATAGGGTCTGTTTTAAACTGAATGGATTCTCCGCCGCCTCGGTACATCCCAAACAATTGAAAACGCAAATTTTTGGTGGCCGTAAAATTGTTGTTTATCCTAAAATTAAAGGAGTTGTTGGTAACTTCAAGTTGATCTCCGTTGGCAATTCCGCTTTCTTTTTGGGTATATAAGTCGAAACTTGCGTTCACTTTCCACCAATTTGCCAATTTGTGATTGCTCGATAATTCAACACCATATCTGTTGTTGCTTTCTGTATTTGTGTAAGACATTTCCACTTTGTCTTCATCCAAAGGATCAGCATTCAGGATTCTCGTAATATTGTCGTTCACCCTTCTGAAGAATGTTCCAAAAGTAACGGAACCATCTTTGTATTGACGCGTATAGTTCAACTCGTAAGAATTGGTGAATTGCGGTTTTAGATTCGGATTTCCTACAGAAGTAATTGTTGGAGTACTCCATTCTCTAATAGGATTTACCTGGCCAATTGACGGACGGTCGACCCTGCGGCTGTAACTTAGTTGAAATTGATTCTTATCGTTGGCATTATAGGTAAAAAATGCGGAAGGATACACCGTAAATATTTCATCTTTATAAGTCGCAGTTTCTAAATTTTTAACGAAAGTGCCATTCACTTCATATTGCTCTAAACGCGTGCCCAGTTGTACAGCTAATTTGTTGAAAGTTTGGTTGTAGTTTGCATAACCAGAATAGATTTTTCGATCATATTTAAATGAAGAGTTGCCTTTTGGCGAGGTTTCATACCAGCCATCTCCATCATCGATTAAATTGCCGTTGGCGTCGTAAACAAATTCGTGTTGGTTGGTAATATTATTATTTTTGGTATCTTCTATTCTTGCTTCCAAACCGAGTTCAAGCTTTGATTTTTCAGAAAGAGGGTTGGTATAATCTATATTAATAAGGTTTGTTTTTCGGTCATTTTTTACGATATCATCGTAATTTGAAATCAGATTATTTGGACGAACTGTTTCTTTATACAATGCATTTTCGGGACTGTCAGAATTTGAAAAATTTGCTTCCATTTCTAAATTATGTCCCTTCTTTTCAAAATTATGGGTGTAGTTAAAATTATAGGCGGCTGAAGTATTGTCGCCTTTAACCATATTTAAACTGTTGCTGTTCAGAATATTGTTGTAAAAAACGGAGGTGTTTCCGTCAGATTGTGAATTTGATACATTTTGGGTTGTATAAAAAGAAAAAGTGTTTTTATCATTCAAGTACACATCGGCGCCCAATTTTAGCAAATGCGAAGTACGGTCACTTTCAATCAAAAAACTTTGAAATGAATTGTTATCGTATCTGACAATTTTCCCCCTGTTTTCGCTTTTCCCGTCGTTCATTCCATAATTTGAAAAGAAATTTACTTTTCCGGTTTTGAAATTCATATCCAATGAGCCGTTAAACCGGTTATTGATACCAGATGTTATTCCAGTATTAACAGTTGCGTTAAATCCTAAATTCGAATTTTTATTCAATACAATATTAATGATGCCGCTCATCCCTTCAGGATTGTATTTTGCTGAAGGATTGGTGATTAACTCAATGCTTTTAATAGAGGTAGACGGAATTTGCTTTAACAGTTGCGCCGTATTAATATTTGATGGTTTGCCATCAACCAACACCCGCACATTGTCATTACCGCGCAAGCTTATGTTGCCTGTTTGGCTGTCAACGGAAACAGATTGCACATTGTTCAACAGTTCCGAAGCTGTAGCGCCGGCTGAGGTTAAATCCTTTCCGACATTGATCACTTTTCGGTCTATTTTTTGTGTCACTGTTGAAGTTTCTGCCACAACAACTACTTCTTCTAATTGTGAGGCTTCTTCTTTTAAAGCGATGATTCCTAAATTAATATTGGTGTTGTTTCTGGTAATGTTTATTCTTTTAGTTTCAGTTTTATAGCCAATAAATTGAATCTCAATATTATTCTCACCTTCAGGAATTTGTTTGATGGAAAAATTTCCATTTTCATCAGTGATTCCTCCAGTGGTTGATTTGTTGTTGGCATCCTTAACAACAATGCTCACATAAGGCAATGCTTGTTTTGTGGTTTCATCAATAACTTTTCCTGAAACTACGCCAGTTTTAAGGTTGTTATTTGATGGAAGTTGTGCAGAAACCGTCAATGAGATGATTAGGCTGCATAGTAAAAGTATTTTTTTCATTTTTAGTAAGTAATAAATAATTAGAAGTATGTGTGTTAATTTTTATAAAAATTTGAATTGCGTTAATACAGCGTAACGTCTTTTGCTGTTCCAGTTTATACGTTTTGTATTGATTAACAATTCAAAATTTGATCGGGTACTTGTAGTGTTTGTTGTTTTCATTTTTATGTATTTTTGATTTAATATGACAAAATTATATTTTATTTTAGTACTATGCAAAACAAAGTACTATTTTAAGAATTATTTAACATTTCAATTCGGCTTTGGTTTATTTTTTTGAAAGCTTCGTTTTTAATAGACTACAAACATTGAATTATGTTACACTCTTTTTCAAACTTTAGTTTATTTTTGCTGAATGATAAAAAACACATTGGTTCTTGGAGCCTCAACAAATCCGAACAGATATTCTTTTATGGCAATTCAGAAGTTAACCAATTACGGACATCCGGTAATGGCTATTGGCAATAAAATAGGGGAAGTTAGCGGCGTAAAAATCACCACAGAAAAGGTGATATTTGAAAATATCGATACAGTAACGCTTTATTTAAATAAAAAAAATCAGGAAATATTTTATGACTATATCATTGGTTTAAATCCGAAAAGGGTAATTTTTAATCCTGGAACCGAAAATATGGAACTTGAAAATTTACTCACAAAAAATCACATTGCTTTTGAAGAAGCGTGCACCTTGGTATTGTTAAGTATAGGCAAGTATTAAATTTATTGGTATTTGTAATATTGTTCAAATTAAACTTTGTGAAACATCACAAAAAATAAACCCCTTTAAATTAGATTTAAAGAGGTTTTATGATTCATTTTAATTAGATTTAAATTCTCAAAAGCGGTTGTAAAGAGATTACTTTTCAATCGTAATGTTTTACATGCTGCGATAGGAAATTAAATCCTCATTCAATTAAATCATTATTTATAGTGAGTCTAAAAATTTGTTTAATTCTTCTTTGGTTTTACCAAGTTTTACTTGAAGTTTTCCAAGCATTTCTTCTCTTTGACCTTCTTCATACATAAGATCATTGTCTGTCAAATCTGCATATTTTTGTTTCAATTTGGCTTTCTGGATATTCCAGTTTCCTTTTGCTTCAGTTGTGTTCATAATTTTAGATTTTAACTGTGAATGCGTTTTCACTTTTCAAAGGTATTTCTATTAACGATAAAGGTCCTTACATAATTCCGACGATATTTTATATGATTCACACATTTTCATACTTTGTATAAAAGGTGTTTATTTTAAATTGATATAGGTATACAAACCGTATAAAATAAGTAAAACGGTAACAATAATTAAATTGAGCACATACACCAAACTGCTTTTGAAAAAGGAAACCAAATGAGATTCCCCATAAAAACGTCGGTGTGCAGGAAAGAAATAGAACACCATCCAAATAAGTCCGGCTGATTGAACAATCAGATTTAACCAGTCAAAAATTGGCGAAACAGACAATGCAAAAAGTTTATCTATAAAAAACAGCAACAAGATCATCAACAGCAAAAACGAAAAGAGATGCAGCGTGAAAATTCCGTGATCATAAAAATACCATCTTTTTTTATCGTGAAATAGCCATAAGAAAAAGGCGAAAACCGGCATATAAATAAACAAAACCTTTGGCATATTAAGAATAAAGGATTTGCCAAACTTATTCACTATTTCTTTGTTTGTGTTTTCTTCTTTTACGGTCAGCCATTTTTTTAAAAACCAATATTCTGTTTTGCCTAATTTTTCTTTTTCTGCACTGTGTTTTTGGATCCAATCAAGTTGCTTGGTTCCTTTGTAGCCAAAATCAGTAATTTTTTCGGGATTAATTTCTTTTGTGTCTTTCAATAATTTTTTTATGGTGTCATTCTTATCCTGAGAAATTATGCCGATTTTGGTCAGTCCGTCCACACCTTTTTCATCAATCTTTAAGGAGTCTAATGCGGGAACCACTTGTTCCATTTTATTTTTTACGTTGGTTACTGCTTTTTTGGCATTGCCTGCCGGAAATAAGGAAATCAGCAAAAAAGTCACAAAACTTGTAAAAATATACAACCTGAAAGGCGGTAAAAAAGACATGCGTTGTCCCGATGTATAGGCTTTTGTGACTGCAGCCGGTTTAAAGAGCAAAAAGATGATTGTTTTCCAAAACTTTTTGTCGTAGTGCGTTAAGTCTTCAAAAAAATGCGTAAATAAATGATAAAAAGTGATGCGAATTTCTGTGTTTTCCTGCCCGCAGTTTGGGCAAAAACGCTCATCAACCACATGTTTGCAGTTGAGGCAGTCGGTCGCTGATCTTAATTTTTTTTTTGCCATTTTAGTGATTTTTAATGCAAGCTTCTACTTAGTATTGGAAGTTTTTACCATCGTAAATCAATTCAAGACAAATCTACTGATACTTATTTGGTTTCGGCAAATTTTATAATGGCAGCATTAAACTTTTCTGTTTCCTCCAAAAACAAGCTATGGCCGCTTTTTTCAAATGCAATGAGTTGTGAATTTGATATTCCGGCTAACATCTGTTCAGCCAAATCAAAAGAACATATCTTGTCTTTTTTGCCATGTAAAATCAAAGTTGGAATTTTAATTTTCTTCATATCAGGTCTTAAATCTGTATCGCGCAATGCAATCAAACATTCAGCTGTCGCGTGTGAAGAGGCACTTAAACCAATCATATTCAGCCAATCTCCAATACCTTTATTTAAGGAAGTTTCAGTAGCCGAAAATATTTTTGCAAAATTGGAAAGAAGTGCTGGACGGTCTTTATAATTCAATGCGATTAAATCGTCAACGGCACTTTGAGGCAGATTGTACTTAAAATCATCACGCTGTGTCCATAGCGGCGCTGCAGCTCCAGCCAAAACCAATTTGCAAACGTGTTCACCAAAATATTTTGAGACAAAACGAATTGCAATGGCACCGCCCATAGAAAATCCGGCCAAAACGGCATCTTTTATGTCTAGTTTGATTAAAACTGTTTTAATATCTGCTGCGTGCACATCATAGTTATAAGCGCCGTAAGGTTTGCTTGATTTGCCAAAACCTCTTAACGTAATGCCAATTACACGGAAATTTTTATTGATAAAATCGTTGTATTGGTATTCATACATTTCGTCGCTCAATGGCCATCCGTGAATTAAAACAATGGGCTTTCCTTCACCGGCATCCGTAATATGCAGACTTACATTAGGCGCTACTTCTATATATTCTGCTCTTGCGATATCTGATATTTGGTTTTTATATAATTTTTCCATTGTTTTTGTATTTATTGCAATTAAATTAAAAAGCCTGTATTTTGTGATGTGATTTAGGAATGTTCCAATTTGTATTTGGTTAATATTGCGTTAAGCGAATCGTAATAAGCATTTAAATTTTTAATTGTTATTTCCGGATTCTTTTCTGTTGGCAATGTCATTGGCATTTCATCCAAATATTTCAACAATTCAGGAAATTTGTCTTTTATAATCATTGTAATTTCCATAATTTTTGAATTCAAATCCTTTTCAATGTCATCATAAGACATTTTTTTAGCAGATTCCTGACCTTCAAAAACCGACCTGATTTCTTTATGAATTTTGATTGGTTCTTGATTGGCTCCTGATTTTTTTTTCGAATTATTTTCCGTCATTATAATTGTTTAATTTGAAAACTTATTTTCAGTGTCTTATTTACCTGTCAATAATTAAAATGCCATTTCTTTTATTTAAAATAAGCAATGTCAAACTCAGCATTCGGTTAATCGTACAGTGTTCATTAGATAATTACGTTGGCTTCCCATTTTGGTTCCCAGCGAATTTTTCAATCTGCCTACCGCGCCTTTTACTGCGTTTTCATCTGAGTTTGCTTGCTTATAAAATTATTTTACCCACGTTCTCGTTACTTAGTAGCGATATATTGCTGCAAGTCCCGTTTCTGAAGGCATTTTTTCAGATGGCAAAACCATCACATTTCCTCCCATTTTTATAACCAACTCCCCAAGATCATCAAGCAGGTCATCTACTTTCGGATTCGTTAAATCTCTATTTTGAATATTTCCCGTAACCAAATTTGTTAATTTATTTGGAATCATACGGTCGGCTTCAATAATAAGGGTGTCAATCCTTCCTTCAACAGCCGCAACACCAATTTCCTTCATATCATCACTGCCTTTTCCGTCTGCTTTTTCTTGGGCAAACTTTTCAACCAAAGTATCAAGTTTTAGTAAATACTCAGGTTCCATAATGCTCCAGGCCAAATCTGCCAATTTATCAATTGATACCGATTCTGGATTGATTTCAATTCCATTTGAAAGCAAGAATGAATTTTTGCTGACCTTTTGAAAGAGATTGTGGTGATTTGGCAAGGCAGCTAAAATAAGAGGCCAGCCTGTTGG
>JAUSOJ010000263.1 GCA_030656195.1 Lutibacter sp. | reverse complement strand
TTATTATCGTATAAATGAGGTAGAATGCCAATAAACCTTTTATAACTGCACGTGCCTTAATGTTTTTAATCCTTGATAAAAAAAACAACCCATAAAAATATAGGCTTAATATAATCCAGGTATGGTATATAAAAAAAGTTGGCTTTTTTAAAACAAAGGAGAAATAGGTTCCTGTAACCTCAGTTAAAAAAGAATAAATCAAAAAATATAAAAATAATTTTAACGGTGTGCTATGTGCATATTTTTTATAGAAAAAAATGGCAAAAGCAATTATTACAAAATAATTGACGATAAAAAAATATTTCTGTAACATAAAACTATTGGGGATATGCGGCTGAAGGCGGATTACCGTATTGGCCGTCATTTAATCCGTCAATTTCCGTAATATCCATATTGGAAGATGCCAAGAACTCATTTTCTGGCACGCTATTTTTTTTTGATTGCGTAGGTATAAAAAATAACGTTGATAAATTACTTTTGCTTGGGTTTTTTTCATTTTTCGCATATGCCCCAAAATAAATGCGCAACCCATTTACGGCAATCCCTTTCGCTTTTCCTTCTTGTTCCACAAAATCAATATATTCTTTCAATTCTTCAATTGAGAACCAACAAGATATCGCATCCTTTTTGCCTATAGCCGAATCTATTGCTTTTGCGCGTGTTTTTACAAAATTTTGGTTTAACTCTTTTGCTTCTTCCTTTGTTATTTTTCCCATCTCGTTAAAATTTTAGTTTGGAAAGATAAAGATAGTATTTTCCTTTTTATAAAAAAGGGGGAATATCCCCTATAAAATGAAGGGATTTCCCCTATCCAACACCGCATATTTAACTTACTTTTGAAAAAAATAATTAACTAAAAATGAATTTCAGTAAAAAAATATTCTTAAAAAACCAACAGTTGATTATAGTGAGCATAATTATATTTGCAATAGCGTGCCTAAACTTTTATTTACTCAATAAAGTGATTTCAGGTTCAGAAACGCCAAAAATAATAGAAAAAAATTTAAGAATCTAACTGTAAAAATGATTGTCAATTAGTCCCTACGCATAGTTTATTTAACCCAAATTAGAGTTTTTTAAAAATCAATTTTGGGATTGGTTTTAGAGGTTGCTTTCGAGCAACCTTTTTTTTGTTTTAAAAGATGCATATTCCTATTGATAAATTTATCTTTGCAACATAAAATAACAGATAAAATGACTCATGTTCGTGTGCGATTTGCGCCTAGCCCAACCGGGCCTTTACATATTGGTGGTGTTAGAACCGCGCTTTTTAACTACTTATTTGCCAAAAAACACCAAGGCACTTTTATTTTGCGTATTGAAGATACGGATCAGGCTCGTTACGTAGCCAACGCCGAACAATATATTATTGACGCTTTAAATTGGTGCAACATTCCTTTTGATGAAGGACCGGGAAAAAATGAAAAATTTGGACCTTATCGACAATCCGAACGCAAACATATTTACAAACAATATGCGGAAACTTTGATTGAAAAAGGAAAAGCATATTATGCTTTTGACACCAATGAAGAACTAGATTTTCACCGAATTGACCACGAAGAAAAAGGAAAAACCTTTATTTATAACTGGCACAACAGGGCAAAACTGACCAATTCCGTTTCCTTGTCCAAAGAAGAAGTTGCAAAAAGATTAGAGAAAGGCGACAAGTACGTGGTGCGATTTAAAATGCATGAACCATTAATTGAAGAAACAGAAGCCACTATTGAAACTGTTGACATGATCAGGGGCGATGTTTCCTTCAGAAAAGACATTTTAGACGATAAGATTTTGTTTAAAAGCGACGGAATGCCAACCTATCATCTGGCCAATATTGTGGATGACCATTTGATGGAAATTACGCACGTTATTCGTGGTGAAGAATGGTTGCCATCATTGCCGCTTCATATTGCATTGTACGAAGCTTTTGGATGGAAATCACCTGAATTTGCGCATTTACCGCTCATTTTAAAACCGATAGGAAAAGGAAAATTAAGCAAACGCGATGGCGATAAACTGGGATTTCCGGTATTTCCTTTGGCTTATAAAAATGAAGAAACCGGTGAAATTTCCCGCGGTTATAAAGAAGACGGTTATTTTGCCGATGCTTTTATAAATATGCTGGCACTTTTGGGATGGAATCCGGGAACGGAACAGGAAATTTTTACCTTGTCAGCACTTTGCGAAACATTTACCATAGAACGCGTAAGCAAAAGCGGCGCAAAATTTAGTCCGGAAAAAACAAACTGGTTCAACCAGCAATATATGCTGCTAAAATCGGATGAGGAATTGGCAGCGCTTTATATGCCGATTTTGGAAGAAAAAGGCATCAAAAAAGAGTTGAATTTTGTGACAAAAGTTGTTTCAGCCATTAAGGAACGTGCCACTTTTGTGAAGGATTTTTGGGATTTGAGCAGTTTTTATTTTGAAACTCCTGCCACCTACGACGAAAAAGCGGCTAAAAAACAATGGAAAGAAGATACTGCCGAATTGATGCAGGAATTGATTTCCGTTCTTGAAACCGTTGAAGATTTTAATTCGCTTAATAGTGAAAACGCGGTAAAAGAATGGATCACCGCCAAAGAAATTGGCTTCGGAAAAGTGATGCAGCCGTTTAGAATAAGCTTGGTTGGGGAATTAAAAGGTCCGCACTTGTTTGATATTGCCGAAATGATTGGCAAACAAGAAACTATTCATCGCATCAAAAAAGCCGTAGCATTTATGCATACGGCTTAATTTATATTATTATTTAAATTAAATTTTTATAAAGGCATTGCCGCAAGAACTCTTTTCGGCGTAATTGGCATGCGGTTAACTCTAGCGCCGCAAGCATCAAAAACCGCATTTGCAATGGAGCCGCCTACACAAATAATCGCCGGTTCACCGCCACCTTGCGGTGCTGCATTCATTTTATCCATAAAAACGCAGGTAATTTTTGGTGTTTTAGAAAATGTGG
Source organism: Lutibacter sp. (assembly GCA_030656195.1). Taxonomy (GTDB): domain Bacteria; phylum Bacteroidota; class Bacteroidia; order Flavobacteriales; family Flavobacteriaceae; genus Lutibacter. Next base: position 3,470 of record JAUSOJ010000263.1, on the reverse strand, counting down.
TAAACGGATAATTACTAAAAGTTCTCGTTTCTACCATTCCGCCATCAAATTCAATTTCTTCATAAAGCGCATATCCAAGTCCCATGGTAACGCCGCCTTCTGTTTGAACGGTTGCACCATGCGGATTCACAACTTGTCCCATATCTTGGGCACAAACAATTTTTACAGGATGTACTTCTCCGGTAGATTTATCCACACGCACTTCAGAAATAATCGCCACTAAAGTACCCGCATCTTCACCCAAAGCAATACCATAACCGTGACCTTCTTTTTTAGGCGTATTGTATCCGAAAGTATCGGCTGCCAATTTTAAGGTGGCAATCATATTTTCATCTTTTAAATTCTTGAGACGAAATTCAAGCGGATCTTGACCAATGGCATGTGCTGTTGCATCTATATGCGATTCGCGTGCAAAAGTGGTTGTATTGTTTCCCGGAGCACGCCACGCACCGGTTCCAAAAGGATGTACATCATTCTTGTTAAAAAATCTTGTAAGGTTGTTAGGTGCATTGTAAAATAATTTTGTTCCGCGTGTACCGGCACAATAAATATCAAATTCCCATAAGTTTAATTTACCAAAGCTATCGACTCCTGATCTAATTTTTAACAAAGCTGCCGGCCTAAATCTGTCGTACATAAACTCTTCTCTTCTGGTCCAGACCAGCTGTACGGGTTTTCCGGATATTTTTGCAATTTTTGCAGCTTCAACAGCCTGAAGATTGTAAATTTTTCCACCAAAACCACCGCCTAAAAATATTTGTTTCACATGAACATCTTCTAGCGGCATCTTAAAGGTGTCAGCCAATTCTTTTTGCGTTCCAAAAGGCGTTTGCGTTGATGCCCAAATGGTTAATTTATCATTTTCAAAATAGCAAGTTGCGCAATGTGTTTCAATAGCGGCATGTGCTTTATAGCCGTCGTGATAATCTGCCTGAACAATTTTTTCTGAATTTTGTTTTCCAACTTCTAAATCGCCGCCTTCTTCAAACACGGTGCTTTGTGTAATGGTATCTTCAAAATATTTAAAGATGGTTTCTGTATTTGCTTTACTTTCGGGCGCTTCCCAAGTAATTTTAATGCTTTGTGCGGCTTTAGCTGCCACTTCAGATTCTGAATGGATAACGGCAACTAAATCGCCGTCCTCAATAAGTTGAGCACCGTTAAAATTTTTCAAAGCGCTTGCGTCTACAGCAATCTTTTTTGATCCAAATATTCGCGGTCTGACAACGGAGGCATGCACCATTCCGTATAATTTTATATCTGCAGAATATTTAGCGCGACCAGTAACTTTAGCCAAGGCATCTGTACTTATAACAGATTTGCCAACAATTTTAAAATCTTTGGCTTTTTTGATTTCAGGCTTTTTGGTTAAACTTCTAACAATCTTTTTTCCTTTGGTTAATGCTGCATAATCTATTTTTTTAGAAGCATTTCCTTTTACAAAAACACTGCCGTTAACAGCTTCCAAATTTCCAATAGGTTCCGCTAGTTTTTCCGAAGCAATTTCAATCAGTATTTCACGGGCCTCAGCGGCAGCTGCGCGTATAACCGGATCGGCAAAACGGGTAGTTAAAGAACCCCAGGTTCCGGCATCGTACGGACAAAGTTTGGTGTCGCCCATCACCATATCTACCATATCAATAGAAACTTCCAATTCCTCGGCCAGCGCTTGCGCCAATGAGGTGATAATACCTTGGCCCATTTCAATTTTTCCGGTATAACAATCTACCCTTCCATCTTCTTTTACCCTTAAATAAGCATTAAAATCTATTTCCTCGTTACGTGCGTTGGTTGGTTGGCTCCAACCTTGAAGCAACGAGAGTTCACTTAATGAAAAAATTACAATAATTCCCTTGCCTAATTGCTTTAAAAATTTTCGTCGATCATACCTAATTGGCTGATTTACATCGCTAAAATAGAGTTGATTTATTTTTTCCGCTTCCATAATTATAGCTTTTTAAACATTTTTTCTGATGCTGTCTCTATGGCATCAACAATGTTATTATACGAACCGCAACGGCATAAATTAACTTCCATTTCAGAAATAATTTCTTCACGTGATGGATTTGGGTTTTTAAGTAACAACCCATAAGAATTCATAATCATACCCGGAGTACAAAAACCGCATTGTAACGCATCGTGGGCAACAAAAGCCTCTTGAATTGGGTGCAGTTCATTGTTGTTTGCCAATCCTTCAATGGTAATAATTTCGGCATTTTCAAAAGCATCAACATAGGTAATGCACGACTGTGAGGTTTGATTGTTAAGTATTACTGTACACGCGCCGCATTGGCCTAGTCCGCAACTGTATTTTGTTCCGGTGTTATCCAAGTATTCTCTTAAAACTGTTAACAGAGATTCATCTCCATTAATAGCAACAGTAACTTTTTTACCGTTTAATTTAAAGCCAATAGTTTGCTTCATATTTTAAATCTCTTATAATTAATTCATTAAAAATAAATAAAAAATTCTCAAATTGCTAGCTGTTATGGGTTTTAAAACCATCTATTTCGTTATTTAAAATAGTTCTAATTTATTTTTTAAACTAAATAGGTAACATTTACAGTTTTTTCACAAATTCAAAAAAAATATCTCAAATTTAATTTTAAAACATTGTATCTTTAAAACATTATTTAACCTTAAAAAAAATTAAAATGATTGGAATGTATATTGCCATTTTTATTGTGTTGTTGCTTATTTTATCAGGTCTGTTTACCGTAAAACAACAAACAAATGCCATTATTGAACGTTTTGGAAAATTTCAAAGCATAAGAGGCGCCGGATTACAACTTAAAATTCCGCTAATTGACCAGGTTTCCGGACGTATAAGCTTGCGTATTACACAACTGGACGTGATTGTGGAAACCAAAACGAAGGATGATGTTTTTGTGCATTTAAAAATATCTGTTCAATTTTTAATTCGGCCAGACCACGTTTATGATGCTTTTTACAAACTTCAAAATCCACAAGAACAAATTACTGCCTTTATTTTTGATGTTGTTAGGGCTGAAGTTCCTAAAATGATTTTAGACGATGTTTTTGAAAAGAAAGAAGAAATTGCCTTAGCTATTCAGCGCGATTTAAAACAAGCAATGTTAGATTATGGCTACGACATTATTAAAGCATTAGTTACTGATATTGACCCTGATGAAAAAGTAAAAATAGCCATGAACCGTATCAATGCGGCTGATCGCGAAAAAATTGCAGCACAACACGAAGGTGATGCCCAACGTATTTTAATTGTGGAACGGGCAAAAGCTGAGGCGGAAAGCAAACGCTTGCAAGGACGTGGTATTGCTGATCAACGCAGAGAGATTGCACGTGGTTTAGAAGAAAGTGTGGTTGTTTTAAACAGGGCCGGCATAAACAGTCAGGAAGCATCTGCTCTTATCATTATTACCCAGCACTACGATACTTTACAAAGTATTGGCGCCGATACTAAATCTAATTTAATTTTATTGCCAAACAAC
>JAUSOJ010000254.1 GCA_030656195.1 Lutibacter sp. | reverse complement strand
TTGGCCTTTTTTTATAATAAAAAGCATCGGCGCCCAAAACCGTTCCGGCATGAATGGTGACATTGTTTCCCAAAACACAATTGTCGTAAATGGTTACGTTTGGATGAATAAGGCAATTGGAGCCAATCTTAACGTTATTTCCAATAAATACATTTGGTTGTATCACTGTGTTTTCTCCAATAATCGCCGATTCGGAAATTGACGCATTTACAGCCTTAAACGGATTAAAATATTTGGTCAGTTTGTTAAAATCGGTGAACGGATCTTCTGAAATCAGCAATGCTTTTCCTTCCGGACATTCCACTTCTTTGTTGATTAAAATAACAGTTGCTTTTGAATGAAGTGCCTTGTCGTAATATTTGGGATGATCCACAAAAACAATATCGCCTTCTTCAACCACGTGGATTTCATTAAAACCAGAAACTGGAAAATCGGAAGGTCCCACAAAATTTGCTTCAATTATATCCGCAATTTCTTTCAACTTATATATACGGGGAAGTTTCATCTGTTTAAATTTTATTTTTAAGCGGTAACAGATGCTGTTCGCCAATAATTATTCCTTTGTATATCAAAATTTGTAATGCTCGTTTCATCTGTTTATTCTTTAACGCGTTCTAAATAAGATCCTTTTGCGGTATCCACTTTAATTTTATCGCCTTCATTGATAAACAAAGGAACATTGATGGTTGCGCCAGTTTCAACAGTTGCTGGTTTGGTTGCATTTGTTGCAGTATTTCCTTTAACGCCTTGTTCTGTGTGGGTAACTTCCAAAACTACGCTCATTGGCATATCAACAGATAACGGTAAATTGTCTTCAGTATTGATAATGATGGTTACAATCTCGCCTTCTTTTAACAAATCAGGAGCATCCAAAATATCTTTTTGCAAGGTAATTTGGTTATAATCTTCCGTATTCATAAAATGAAATGAATCACCTTCAGGATATAAAAATTGAAATTTTTGGGTCTCAACTCTGATGTCCTCAATTTTTCTTCCAGCCGGAAATGTATTGTCTAATACCTTTCCAGAAGATAAACTTTTTAATTTAGTACGTACAAAAGCCGGACCTTTTCCTGGTTTTACGTGTAAAAATTCAATTACTTTAAAAATATCATTATTGTATCTAATACACAATCCGTTTCTAATATCCGATGTTGTTGCCATTTATATGTTTATTTGTTTATTCGTTTAACTGTTTATTTGTTTCATTTCGACTTCACTCAGCGACTGCTCTTAGATTAAATTTAGGGTCTCTGGTTTCAGGTTTGTTTACAGATAACTTTTAACCTCTAACTTTTAACTTTTTTGTGGTTAGCGGGCCTAACTTCCTGTATATCCTTTCATAATTCCTCTTTGGGAATTTTTAATAAAAAGTATAATTTGGTCTCTTTCTTTGGTTGCTTCCATTTCGGCTTCAATTTTTTCCAAAGCCTGAGTGGTATTGTAATTTTTTTGGTATAGGATTCTATAGATATCTTGGATTTCTCTAATTTTTTCTGTTGTAAATCCTCTTCTTCGCAATCCTATGGAATTAATCCCGATATAAGATAACGGCTCTTTTCCTGCTTTGGAAAACGGAGGCACATCTTTTCGCACCAAAGAACCACCCGAAACCATAGAATGTTCTCCAATATGAATAAATTGATGCACTGCCACCAATCCGCTTAAAATGGCATAATCGCCAATAGTTACGTGCCCGGCAATAATAGAACCATTTGCCAAAATACAATTGTTTCCAATAATGCAATCATGCGCCACATGCGTAGTCGCCATAATCAAACAATTGTCTCCAATTTTCGTTTGCCCAAGTGCTTTTGTACCTCTATTTACGGTCACACATTCTCTAATTGTGGTGTTGTCACCAATAATGGCCAAAGAATCTTCTCCATCAAATTTTAAATCTTGAGGAATGGCTGAAATAACAGCTCCAGGAAAAATTCTGCAATTTTTGCCTATTCTGGCACCTTCCATTATGGTTACATTAGAACCAATCCAAGTTCCGGAACCAATAATTACATTGTTGTGAATGGTGGTAAAAGGCTCAACAACTACATTGGTTGCAATTTTTGCCTGTGGATGTATATATGCTAAAGGTTGATTCATTATTCTGTTGGTTTTCTGGCAATTTGTGCCATTAATACTGCCTCTACCACAAGTTTACCGTTTGCATAACCATACGATTGCATATGACAGATTCCTCTTCTTATAGGTGAAATTAATTCGGCACTAAAAATTAAAGTGTCTCCCGGCAACACTTTTTGTTTAAACTTCACATTGTCCATTTTCATAAAATAGGTCAAGTAGTTTTCCGGATCAGGAACGGTGCTTAAAACCAAAACGCCTCCGCATTGTGCCATTGCCTCAACTTGCAAAACGCCTGGCATTACAGGTGCTCCGGGAAAATGTCCAATAAAAAAAGATTCGTTCATGGTCACATTTTTCATTCCAACCACGTGTCTGTCCGATAATTCTAAAATTCTGTCTATCAATAAAAAAGGCGGTCTGTGAGGAAGAATACTCATAATTTTATGAATATCCATTAAAGGTGGCTGACTTAAATCGAATTTTGGGACACAATTCCGTTTTTCCAATTTAATAATTTTCTGAAGTTTTTTCGCAAAAACGGTATTTACCAAATGTCCCGGTTTATTTGCAATTACTTTTCCTCTAATTCTGCAACCAACCAAGGCCAAATCACCAATTACATCCAACAATTTATGTCGTGCTGCTTCATTTGCCCAACGCAATGTCAGGTTGTCCAATATCCCGTTTGGTTTTACGGTAAGTGTTTCTTTATTGAAAGCCTTTTTTAGTTTTGTCATTGTTTCGTTAGATATTTCTTTATCTACATATACAATGGCATTGTTTAAATCGCCTCCTTTAATTAAGTTATTGTCCAGTAACATTTCTAATTCGTGAAGAAAACTGAAAGTTCTTGCATTCGCAATTTCGGTTTTAAATTCGGAAAGTGAGTTCATGGTTGCGTTTTGGGTTCCTAAAACCTTGGTACCAAAATCGACCATAGCCGTAATTTGATAATTATCACTAGGCATTAAAATAATTTCACTGCCCGTTTCTTCATCTTTATAGGAAATGATTTCTTTTACGATAAATTCATCTCGCTCAGCATCTTGTTCCTCAATTCCCGCCTTTTCAAGCGCTTCCACAAAATGTTTGGACGATCCATCCATAATTGGAGGTTCGGGAGCATTTATTTCTATAATTATATTGTCAATGTCTAAAGCAACAACTGCGGCCAAAACATGTTCAGACGTATTTACAAAAACGCCATGTTTTTCAAGATTTGTGCCTCTTTGCGTATTGATTACATATTCTGCGCTTGCCTCAATAACGGGCTCTCCCTCTAAATCCTTTCTCACAAAAACATAGCCATGATTTATGGGCGCAGGCTTAAAAGTTAAAGTTACTTTATTGCCTGTATGCAAGCCAACACCCGATAGTGTTACTTCATTTTTGATTGTTTTTTGTTTATTCCTCATTTTTTCTCTTTTAATACTTTAATATCCTTTTCCAATGCATTTATCATTGCAACCAATTCGGGTAATTTTTTAAAATAGACATACGATTTATTAAAATCCGAATAGCCCATTGCTGGTGATCCTTGGATTATTTCATCATCTTTTACATTTCTTCCAACGCCTGCCTGCGCTTGAATTTTGACATTATTTCCAATAGTAATATGTCCAACAATACCTACTTGTCCGCCAATCATGCAATTTTCGCCAATTTTTGTTGAACCCGCTACACCAGTTTGGGCAGCAATAACCGTGTTTTCACCAATTTCAACATTGTGCGCTATCTGAATTTGGTTGTCCAATTTTACGCCTTTTCTGATTATCGTTGAACCTAAAGTTGCCCTGTCAATGGTTGTTGCGGCTCCAATATCAACGTTATCTTCAATAATAACATTGCCTATTTGAGGTATTTTACTGAAAATGCCTTCCACACTTGGCGCAAAACCAAATCCGTCTGAACCCAAAATTACTCCGGCATGCAAGGTACAATTGGCACCAATTATTGTTTCTGAATAAATTTTTGAACCTGCATGAATAATGGTGTTATCCCCTATTTTAACATTATCACCAATATAAACGTTTGGGTAAATTTTCACATTATTACCTATTGTAACCCGGGAACTAATATAAGAAAAAGCACCTAAATATAAATTTGTGCCAATAATTGCCGATTCATTAATATAAGACGGTATTTCAATTCCCGATTTCTCCGACTTTACTTTGGCATAAAACTCCAACAATGTTGAAAATGCCTGATACGCATCCGCAACTTTTATAAGGGTAGTTTTAACTTCTTTTTCGGGCACAAAGTCTTTATTCACAATTACTACAGAAGCTTTTGTTGAATAAATATAAGGGGTGTATTTTGGATTTGACAAAAATGTTAGTGATCCATCTTCTCCTTCTTCGATTTTGGAAAGGCTAAATACTTCGACATTCTTATTTCCGAAGATTTCGCCGTTTAAAATTTCTGCTATTTGAATTGCTGTAAATTTCATGTTATGCAAAAGTAAAAAAAAAGTTCAACTCTACCTATTTCTTTGGATAGCAGATGTAGTACTTATAAACCGGATTAGACAATGCCTGGATATTTAAATGGTCAGATGCCTCAGTAACATCTTTTAAGGTTCCGTTTTTATAAATTATTTGGATGTTGTTTTTTGTTGAATCATAGGCCTGGTTGCATATTTCTCCGTGAAAAACGAAGTAATCCAGTTCAGCATCAGTAAAATTAAATTTTTCTCTAACCTTTTGCTGTATTGTTAACAACTGATTTTCTGTAAATGGTTCATTTTGAAGCACAACTTTTGGCAAATTTCTGTTGATTAGACTTTTAGATAACGTCGAAAGCACTTTATCATCAAAAGAAATCCATTCTTTTATGGCCGCCAAAATATCATAATCATCCATTTTTGAAAATGTTTTTAGATTTTCAGCAGTAAAATTATCCACATTAATAGATTGTTTTAAAAATATGGACAATGTTTTTGTTGCTGGCAATTCTATGCCCGATAAAGAGAGTTCTTTTGCCCGTTTCAATATTTTTTCCAGTAATTTTTCTGCCACAAGCGCCGTTTTATGCAAATAAACCTGCCAATACATAATTCTGCGCGAAACAATAAAACTTTCCACACTGTAAATTCCCTTTTCTTCCACCACCAAATTGTCATTATTTACGTCTAGCATCGTTATTAATCGCTCCGAATTTATCGTTCCTTCTGCAACTCCGGTATAAAAACTGTCCCGTTTTAAATAATCCAACCTGTCCATATCCAACTGACTGGAAATAAGCTGATGTAAAAATTTGCGGTGATAATTTCCCTTAAATATTTCAATTGCCAGGTTAAATTGCCCTTTAAATTCATCATTTAAAGCTTCCATAAATAATAAGGAGATATTTTCGTGTGAAATACCTTTAAAAAACTGCCCTTCTAAAGCGTGCGAAAATGGCCCGTGCCCAATGTCGTGCAACAAAATTGCGATGTAAACCGCCGTTGCTTCTTCTTCAGAAATTTGAATGCCTTTAAATTTTAAAATTCTTACAGCCTTTTGCATTAAATGCACACTTCCAATGGCATGGTGAAATCGCGTATGGTGCGCACCAGGATAAACCAAATAGGACAATCCCATTTGAGATATCCTTCTCAGTCTTTGAAAATACGGATGTTCTATCAAATTATAAATTAAAATATTAGGAATCGTAATAAAACCGTAAATTGGGTCGTTTAATATTTTTAGTTTGTGCGTTTTTTTCTCGTTCAAAATAATTATTTTTAATAATGATTTATGCAAAGATAACAATATGGGCAATATAAACATTTTATGGGTTGATGATGAAATTGATCTTTTGAAACCGCACATTCTATTTTTAGAAAAAAAAGGATATGCAGTTTCTACGTCTAATAATGGTGCCGATGCCATTGATATGTGCGATGAAAACAATTACGACATTGTTTTTTTAGACGAACATATGCCAGGTTTAAGCGGATTGGAAACGTTGAGCCAAATAAAAAGCAAGCGCCCAAACTTGCCTATTGTGATGATTACCAAGAGCGAAGAGGAATATATTATGGAGGAAGCCATTGGGAATAAAATTGCGGATTATTTGATAAAACCCGTCAATCCGAATCAGATATTATTGAGTTTGAAGAAAAATTTAGACCATTCTCGTTTAATTTCTGAAAAAACCACTTCGAATTATCAGCAGGAATTTAGAAAAATAGCGATGGATTTGGCGATGGTAAATTCTTATGAAGAATGGATTGACATTTATAAAAAGTTGGTTTATTGGGAATTGGAGCTCGAAAATATCAGCGATACGGGAATGATTGAGATCTTGGAAAGCCAAAAACAAGAGGCCAATTCGCTATTTTTTAAATTTATAAAGAAAAATTATAAAGATTGGATGCAGGATGATGATGCGCCCATTATGTCGAATACCTTGTTCAAAAAAGTGATCCTTCCCGAAGTCAGCACTTCAAAAGGAACTTTATTGGTGGTGATCGATAATTTACGCTATGACCAGTTTAATATTTTAGAGCAAACCATCAATAAATATTACAAAAAACAGGATGAAATTGCTTTTTACAGCATTTTGCCTACGGCGACACAATATGCACGAAATGCTATTTTTTCAGGCTTAATGCCTTTGGAAATGGAAAAACAACATCCCGAATATTGGAAAAATGATGTGGAAGAAGGCGGTAAAAATTTATATGAAGAAGAATTTTTAACAGCGCAATTAAAACGGCTGAGACAAAATATTAAATTCGCCTTTTATAAAATTACCAATCTCAAATCAGGGAAACAATTGCTTGAAAATTTCAACGCCGTAAAGGAAAACGATTTAACAGTTATTGTTTATAATTTTGTTGATATGCTTTCGCATTCGAAAACTGAAATGGAAGTTATTAAAGAATTGGCCAGTGATGATAAGGCTTACCGATCGTTAACCAACAGTTGGTTTTTAAAT
>JAUSOJ010000253.1 GCA_030656195.1 Lutibacter sp. | reverse complement strand
AAACTGCTGAGTTGGTCAACGATAAAAAACTGGAAGGCATTGCAAATATTCGTGATGAATCTGACAGAAATGGAATGCGCATCGTTTATATTTTAAAACGTGACGCCATACCAAACATTGTTTTAAACAATTTATTCAAATATACCGCGCTTCAAACATCATTCAGCGTCAATAATATTGCCTTGGTAAAAGGGCGTCCGGAACAATTAAACTTAAAACAATTAATTCATTATTTTGTTGAGCACAGACACGTAGTTGTGGTGCGAAGAACAGAATTTGAACTTAAAAAAGCCGAAGCAAGAGCACATATTTTAGAAGGTTTAATCATTGCGAGCGACAATATTGATGAAGTGATCAAAATAATCAGGGCTTCCTCAAATGCTGACATTGCAAGAGAAAGTTTGATGACGCGTTTTGAGCTGTCTGAAATACAGGCAAGAGCCATTGTTGAAATGCGTTTGCGTCAATTAACGGGTCTTGAGCAAGATAAGTTGAGAACGGAGTATGATGAAATTATTAAATTAATTATCGATTTAAAAGATATTTTGGCAAACGAAGAAAGACGTTTTGAAATTATAAAAAATGAGCTTACTGCCATAAGAGATAAATATGGTGATGCCAGAAGATCCGTAATTGAATATGCCGGTGGAGATTTGTCTATTGAAGATATGATCCCAAATTCAAACGTAGTGGTGACAATTTCACATGCGGGTTATGTTAAACGTACAAATTTAGATGAATATAAAGTTCAAAACAGGGGCGGACGCGGACAAAAAGGCGTTGCAACAAGAACTGAAGATTTCTTAGAACATTTATTTATGGGCACAAACCATCAATATATGTTATTCTTTACCCAAAAAGGAAAAGTATTTTGGATGCGTGTTTATGAAATACCTGAAGGCGGAAAAACTTCAAAAGGAAGGGCAATTCAGAATTTGATAAATATTGAACAGGACGATACGGTTAAAGCATTTTTGGTTACGGAAGATTTAAAAATTGAGTCTTATGTAAATAGCCACTATGTAATTATGGCGACTAAAAAAGGTCAGGTTAAAAAGACTTCTTTAGAACAATATTCCCGACCTAGAGCAAACGGAATTAACGCAATAACCATCAAAGAAGGCGATGAACTTTTGGAAGCCAAATTAACTACCGGCGACAGCCAGGTAATGTTGGGCTTAAAATCGGGTAAAGCCATTCGTTTTGAAGAAAGCAAAACACGTCCGATGGGAAGAAATGCTTCCGGTGTAAGGGGAATTACCTTAGCCAATAAACATGATGAAGTTATAGGAATGATTGCCGTTGACGATATCAACAGCGATATTTTGGTGGTTTCAGAAAATGGATATGGGAAACGCTCTAAACTAGAGGATTACAGAATCACCAACCGTGGCGGTAAAGGTGTAAAAACCATAAACATTACTGAAAAAACAGGTAATTTGGTGGCTGTAAAAGATGTGAAAGATGATGATGATTTAATGATTATCAACAAATCCGGAATTGCAATCAGATTGGCCGTAGGTGATTTAAGAGTCATGGGAAGAGCAACCCAAGGCGTAAAATTGATCAATATTAAAGACAACGATTCCATTGCCGCAGTTGCAAAGGTGATGCATGAAGAAGATGTTGTTGATCTTAATGATGAGAATATCATTGAAAATGATTCAGAAATTGACAATGGCACGGAAATTGAAAACAACGAAGAAGATAATAATAATCAAGAATAAACCAGTAACAATAAATCAGAAAAAATGAAAAAACAATTAATAATCCTGTCAGCTTTTTTTATTAGTATGACAGTGTTCGCGCAAAACGATGAGTTAAAAAATGCGGAAAAAGCCCTAAAAGCAAATGATTTTGCAACTGCTATGTCTGCAGTGAATCAAGCAGAAGGTTTAATTGCCAATGCAGATCAAAAAACAAAAGCCAAGTTTTATTATTTAAAAGGTTTGGCATTGTATCAAAATGGAAATCCTAATGCGGATATGCAAAAAGTTGGTGATGCTTTTAATGAATTGATTAATTATGAAAATCAAACCAATAAGCCGAAGTATTCTTCTGAAGTTGGAGTGCTGCTTAATAAAATGATTGTTACCGTTGCAGAAAATGCATCAAACAATTACAATAAAGCGATTGAAACAAAAGAAGATGCAGATTATCTTAAAGCTGCCAAAGAATTTCAACAAGTGTATGCTTTAAGTCCAAGAGACACTTCTTATTTAGACAATGCTGCCTTGGTTTATTATTTTGCCAAGGATTATGATAGTTCTATTAAATTATATGAAGAATTATTGGCTTTAAACTACACAGGAATCACTACAGTTTTTGTTGCAACAGACAAAGCATCTGGTGAAGATGTTGTTTATGGTGATAAAAAAAGTATGGATTTACAGGTTAAATTGGGATTGGCTCAAAATCCAAGAGAAGAGAAAAAGGAATCAAGACGTGAAATGATTTTCAAAAATTTGGCCCAAAATTATTCTGACAAAGGAAATAATGAAAAAGCTATGGAAATTATTGCAAAAGGAAGATCAGAATTTCCAAAAAGCTATTCTTTGCTAATTGATGAAGCCAATATTTACTATAAAGCAGGAGATAATGCAAAATTTAAAGAACGTTTAGAGGAAGCAATCAGATTAAATCCTACTGAACCAACTTTGTACTATAATGTTGGCGTTATGAATATGGATCAAAAAAATATTGATGAAGCTATCAAAAATTTTGAAAAAGCCATTGAATTGAAACCAGATTATGCTGATGCCTACAACAATATTGGCGCTGCAATTATTGAAAAAGCGGCTCCTATTATTGATGAAATGAATAAGAGTTTGGCCGATTTCAAAAAATACGATAAATTACAAGCGCAACAATTTGAAATTTACAAACAAGCATTGCCTTATTATGAAAAAGCGTATGGGTTAAATCCTAAGAGCATTAACATTGTTCAAACACTAATGGGATTGTATGAAAATTTGGATATGCCAGTTAAATTAAAAGAAATTAAAGTTGTTTACGAAAGATTAAAACAATAATACTATAAATTATATAAAAGAAAAAACCCACAAAATAGTGGGTTTTTTCTTTTATATAATCTTTTTAATGACGCGTAATTTGTGGGTATGCCTTTGCGTATCAACATTAAAAATGCCGCTGTGATCAATCCTGTCAATTCTTATTTTGCCGTGGGCATGAATAATATAATTGTCGTTCATAATGATGCCAACGTGAACAATAACACCTTCTTCATTGTCGAAAAACGCCAAATCTCCCGGCTCACTTTCTTCAATAAAACTTAAGGCTTCGCCCTGGGTTGCCTGTTGGCCTGCATCACGCAATAATTTATAACCGCAAAGTTTATAGACCATTTGTGTAAAACCGGAACAATCTATTCCAAAAGGCGTTTTTCCACCCCATAAATAAGGCGCATTTAAAAAACTGGCCGCCATTTCAATAAGGGATTCTTTGAGCAGTTTTTCCTTAAAAACTTTTCCCTCGTAACGATAATTAATATTTCCTAACTTAAAGTTTTTATCATTATAAAAAGGCAGCGTAGCACCAATGGCAATGGTTAAAAAATTGTCATTTTCGTCGGTTACAAAATCTATTAATTCCCCAGCCAAAGCATTTTTTGATTCTTCTATTTCAATGTAATTTTCTTCGAAAAGCGGTATGTATTGGTTGGTGTCAATCCAACCTTCATAATTGTCAAATGCGAGTCTGATTTTGCTCCATTTTTGATGAGTTTCCAGCACCATAAAATGCTCGCCAAACAACACTTGCGAAACCATTTCGCTTCTGTCGTTGGGTTCAATTCGAAGAGGAACAATACTTAAATTACAAATTCCGTAAGGCATAAAATAAATTTACAGGCGTTCAATAATGATAGCGCTTGCGCCGCCGCCGCCGTTACATATTGCCGCTGCGCCATATTTAGCCTTGTTTTGTTCCAATACTGAAGCCAATGTAATTACAATTCTGGCACCAGACATGCCAAGCGGATGTCCTAATGAAACCGCGCCGCCATTCACATTCACTTTTGAAGGATCTATTCCTAATAATTTTATATTGGCCAATCCAACTACAGCAAAAGCTTCATTAAATTCGAAATAATCAATGTCGTCTATTTTTAATCCGGCTTTTGCCAATGCTTTCGGAATTGCTTTTGCCGGTGCGGTGGTAAACCATTCAGGTTCATGGGCGGCATCAGCATAACCAATTATTTTTGCTATTGGTTTTAGATTTAGTTCTTTGGCCTTGTCGGCACTCATAATCACCAAAGCTGCAGCGCCATCGTTAATGGTTGAGGCATTTGCCGCAGTTACGGTTCCTTCTTTACTGAACACTGGACGTAAAGTTGGGATTTTTGCCAAATCTACATTTTTATATTCTTCATCTTCAGAAAAAATGATTGGATCGCCTTTTCTTTGAGGGATTTCAACAGGAACAATTTCATCAGAAAATTTTCCTTTGGCCCAAGCATCGGCCGATTTTTTATAGGATGCGATGGCAAAATTATCTTGGTCTTCACGTGTAAATTTATATTCATCAGCGCATAAATCACCGCAAGTTCCCATATGTTTTTGATCATATACATTAATCAAACCATCAACCAACAAACCATCAGCAACTGCAATATTGCCAAGTTTGGTGGATTTTCTTCCTTCAAGATAATGTGGAATCTTACTCATATTTTCCATTCCGCCGGCAACAATAATTTCAGCATCGCCGGTTTTAATAGCCTGAGCGGCAAGCATAATTGCCTTCATTCCAGATGCACAAACTTTATTGACAGTGGTGCAGGGAACGGTATTTGGAATTCCGGCGAAAAGCGCCGCTTGTCTTGCTGGTGCTTGTCCCAATCCGGCTGAAACTACATTACCCATGAAAACTTCATCAACAAGTTTTGGATCTAATTTTATTTTATTTAAAGCGCCTCTAATGGCAACTTCCCCTAATTTTGGAGCAGGAATATCAGATAAACTACCTAATAAACTTCCTATTGGCGTTCTGGCGACAGATACTATTACAACTTCTTTCATTTGTAGCTATTATTTATTATTAATGGTCAAAAACGGTAAGCATAGCTTCAACAGTGCAGATACTGCAATTCTGTTATGCTCATTTCATTTTGTGTTTAAACAAAAATTCAATTGCGAAATTAAACAATTTAATGCAATTTTTCGGAATTTGGCAATGGGATTATGCTATTTATTTTTGTTTTACATATAATTTTATGATGTTCTTTTATCTCAAAAATTGAATAGAATTGTCTTATAAAACGGGGATTATTTTAAAAATATTGTGAGCTATAAATGCTTGTAACATAATAATTGTTATTTTTGGAGGGAAAACAAAGATTTAGTGAAAAAAATAATAAACAAATTACTTGTAAATCACTCCTTAATATATAAACTATTCTTATACATCATTACGGTAATTTTAGTTGTTTATTTATTCCCAAAAGGGGGGCAATTTAAGTATGAATTTCAAAAAGGGAAACCTTGGCAGTATGAAAATTATTATTCGCCATTCGATTTTTCCATTAAAAAATCTAATGAAGAAATTGCTGCGGAAAAATTAAGAATAAAAGAAACTTCAAAACAATTTTTTAAATATGATGAGGAGGTTGTTTTAAATGTTAAGAAAAACACCTCTGAAAAGATTTTAGAATTTCTTTCAACGAACAATTTATCCAATCAAAATAAAAACAGATTATTTCAAAAAGCCAAAGATATTTTAGATGAAATTTACGAATATGGCTATTTAGATCCATTAAGTGAACAAAAAGTTGAAAATGTTGAAATAACCTTAAGGCGCGGAAATTCAATACAGGATATTCAGCCCAACAAGATTTTAAAAGCGACCCAAATTTCAGTGTTTTTAAACACTAAATTTGGAAAGCAACCTTTTTCAAAAGAGGAAAAAAGCATTTTAACAATTATTTTGAACGAATTAAAACCAAATGTGACTTTTGATGAAAACTTTACCCAAAAGGCATACGAAGAAAATTTAAACCAAATTAGCTTTACAAAAGGGCTGGTGGCAGAAAAGGAGCGGATTATATTTAAAGGCGATATTGTAGAAGGAGAAAAGTTAGTGAAACTAAATTCACTTAAAAGTGAGTTTGACTCACAAGTGTGGAGCAAATCTAATTCCAATTGGATTGTGCTTGGATATACATTACTGGTGGCGCTGTCATTTTTAATGCTGATGCTTTTTTTAAGAAAATACAGGCTTGATATTTTTGAAAATAACAACAAAGTAACCTTCATATTTTTTAACATGATATTGGTTATTTTGTTGATTACGTTGATTGTGAAATATGACGCCAAATTTATATATGTGGCGCCAATAGTGATATTACCGCTGGTTTTAAAAGCTTTTTTCGATTCCAGATTGGGTTTGTTTGCCCATACATTAACGGTTTTGTTGCTCGGTTTTATTGTGCCTAACAGTTTTGAATTTGTTTTTCTGCAAATAGTTGCCGGTATAGTAACCATTTTAACTATTTCAGAGTTGAATAAAAGAGCCAATTTATTTCTTTCTGTTTTGCAGATTACCTTTGTTTATTTTGTGGCTTATTTTGCCTTTTCTGTGATTCAGGAAGGGAATGCCCAAAATTTAAATTATGAAAAACTGACTTATTTTGCCATGAACGGGGCGGCTACTTTATTTGTTTTACCCTTAATTTATGTCTTCGAAAAACTTTTTGGATTGGTTTCTGATGAATCACTCAAAGAATTATCGAATTCAAATTCCAAATTATTACGAGAATTGGCTGAAAAAGCACCTGGAACATTTCAGCACTCTTTGCAAGTAGCCAATTTGGCCGAAGCTTGCGCCATAGAAATTAACGCAAATTCTATGCTGGTGCGTACAGGAGCATTGTACCACGATATCGGCAAAATTGAAAATCCGATGTATTTCACAGAAAATCAGGCGACCAACGTGAATCCGCACAATGAACTTGAACCAACCGACAGCGCCAAAATTATTATCGATCATATTATTAATGGCGTAGAAATTGCGAAAAAGAACCATATTCCAGACAGAATAATTGATTTTATCAGAACACATCACGGAACTACGTTGGTTTATTATTTCTTCAAAAAAGAAGAACTTAGCGGGAACGTTTTTGCTGAGAGTAATTTTCATTACCCAGGCCCAATTCCGTTTTCAAAAGAAACCGCCATATTAATGATGTGTGACTCTGTGGAGGCCGCATCTAAAAGCATAAAGGAACCATCAGCCAAGGCATTTGATGATTTGGTTGAAAAAATTGTAAATAAGCAAATGGACGACGGCCAATTTATGAATGCCGATATTACTTTTAAAGAGCTACAAACCATTAAAAAGGTGTTAAAGAAGAAGTTAAAGAATATTTATCATTTAAGAATTGAATATCCTGAATAAATAAGTAGTTCTTTTCATTAAAAAAGTCGAATAAATGTTGTGAGAGTGCATTTCTAATGCTACATTTGCACTCGCAAAAATAAGTTCATAAAGCAAATATTAGGAGAGGTGCCGGAGTGGTAACGGAGCAGATTGCTAATCTGTCGACGGGTAACTGTCGCCAGGGTTCGAGTCCCTGTCTCTCCGCTTTTTATTTTTTGGGAGTCATTGTGCAAATCACCGCATAAACTACAATCAGAAAATTTGGGTAAAAATATTTTTGCGGGGTGTAGCGTAGCCCGGTTATCGCGCCTGCTTTGGGAGCAGGAGGTCGCAGGTTCGAATCCTGCCACCCCGACAAATGGTTTGAAGAAAATTTATTTTCCGAAAATTATTTAAGGCTTTTGCAGAAAGCGTGCTTTTTGCAACATAAAGCAACCGGATTTTTTAATAAGTCCTAATGGTCGCATAGCTCAGCTGGATAGAGCACCTGCCTTCTAAGCAGGCGGTCGAAGGTTCGAATCCTTCTGCGATCACTTTTACAGTACTTAAACAGTATTAAAACCTTGCAAAATCGTTGATTTTCAAGGTTTTGTGTTTTTTAGCCCATCATAGTAAATCAAATAATATCATATGATAGGTCAACAAATCGGTCAACAAAAATATTTTTAAAAAGTTGTTGACCAGCAAGATTAAAAAAATGTAGGAGCGCCCGTAAATTCTAATGATTTTACAAGTAATAACTTATAATTTTATTTATTGTGAGTAAATGAACTGACAAGCTTTTTTGTTACAAATTTATTACTTATTCTTGTATGCTAAATAACTAGAAAAAAATGAAAAAATCAATTATCTTGTTCCTCTCGGCATTAACTTTAGGAATCGTATTTAATTCTTGCGCAAAAGATGATAGTGGTCCTGTTGAAATGAATTTTATCGAAGGAAAATGGAATTTCAATAAATCAACTGCAACTTCCAGTGGGTTTACGATACCATATACAACGGATTATTTCAAAAATGAAGATGGATGCAGCAAAGACTATATTGAACTTATTGCTGGAGGCGTTGTAAAATATGGTAATTATACAACTGCTTGTGCATTTGAAGAAAAAAGAGGAACTTGGTCACAAAATGGAAATACTATAATAATTTCCGTTACTGGCACAAGTTTTAACGGAACTTTTAATGTTGCAAGTCTATCGGAAACCGAGTTACTGTTGAAAATTGATGGAACTTATGGTGGAAATTCAGGCACACTTAACTTGTATTTTACGAAATGATAATTTGGCAAACTATATAGTTTATTCAAAATAACCAAAAAAAGGAGGTCTTTTTAAAGAACTCCTTTTTTTGGTTATATTCAAATGGATTAATTGAATTATTTTTTACAAGATTTGATCTGAACATAGCAGACAAATTGGGTCCTCAATGAGGTTTCTTTACTATTGTAATCACTGAATCAAAAAACATATGTAAAAGCAAGCAAAAATAATAGTTTACTTTTATTTTTTAGATGGTGAAGTTTTCTTTTGTTGATTTTCAAAGCGGAGCGTTGCAGGAAATTTAATCATGCTGCGATCACTTTTACAGTACTTAAACAGTATTAAAACCTTGCGAAATCATTGATTTTAAATGTTTTGTGTTTTTAGGGCCATTAAAGTAAATCATATAATATTATATGATAGGTCAACAAATCGGTTAACAAAATTGAACTGATTCCAATTCTTTCACCAAATTTATCATTGATTTGATTTCCGTCTCCAATCTCAATTTTAAAAATGAATGGCTTTATTCAGATAATATGAATACATTTGCACGAAATTTGAAAATACCATATATGAAGCGTATCAATGAGTACAAAAAAATATTTAAGATAGAAGGAGAAATTGATCTGAAAGAATTGAAAACTACTTATCGAGGATTGGTAAAAGAATGGCATCCTGATAAATTTCAGGACGAAGAAAAAAAGCATGAGGCAGGAATCGTAAGCACAAAAATTATTGATGCCTATCATTTTTTAGTGAGTATTGCTCCCGAAACCAAAGAGTCTAATCTAAAAGAGTATGCAAGCTTAACTGCTGAATCTAAAATTGAAAACTTCCATCATAAAAGTATGCTCTTGGAAATTACCTTTGCTTGCGGAACTACTTATGAATATTTTGGTGTTAACCAAAATCTTTTTACCAAATTCGTGAATAGCGGTCAGCGATCTAATTTTGCCAAAAGAAAATTATACAATTCTTTCCTTTACAGAAAGTCTAAAAAAGCTGCCTAACAGCCTAACTATAAATTAAAAAAAATGAGCTAGATACCATATCGCGCTCATTTTTTTTAAATTGATTATAATTTTATCTGATTTAGTGATAGCAGCATTGTTCTTTCATTATTCAGTTCAGTTATACTCTTTAGAAGTTTTTTACATTATAAGATTTACAAGACCCTTACTGCTTTCACAAATCTGCGTGTGTAGCTCTCTTTTTTCAAATTTGTAACAATTACCTTCATTTCACGACCAGAAGATGCGTGGATAAAATCGCTTTCATTTCCTTTCGGATTTGTAACAATACCCACATGGCCAATCACATTTCGGCTAGGACTCAAAAACACCAGAATATCTCCCTTTCTTACACTGTCAATTGGGATTTCAACACCAAAATTCTTAAATTGAGATGAACTTCTCGGAACCTGAATTTCAAAATGCTTAAAAACATAGTGAACAAATCCCGAACAGTCAAAGCCATTCTTGCCGTTACCTGCTACAACGTAAGGTGTGCCTAATAATTTCATTCCAAAGTTCACAATATTTTCCTCTAAGGAAACATCATTCTTAATTGGATTGCTTTCGACAATAGTTTTATTTCTTTCAAGCACCCTGTCAACTTCTCTCGATGAACAGTAAGCTCGGGTACTTAAAACAATTATCAATATACCAACGAGTGCTAAAAATTTAAAGTGATGTGTCTTTTTAGAGGTCATATTAGAAAAGCTAAATTATTGATCTTAAATTTTTAAAATCTTTGGAAAGGAATCTTTTATTCCTGACTTTAACAAATAGGAAGATGTTCTGCATCTGTATTACAATTGGTAAACTTAACTAAATTTTGATGATTTAAAGTGAAAAGAAAGTTAAAAAGCCTTTCTAATTTGATTAAGGCTTTTTATTGTTTGGCTTTCTCTAAGATATTATTTAGGCAATCTGATAAGTGACAATCATTTAAGGATGGGAAATTATTTATAGATATAGATAAATAACATTACAATACTAACAACCACCAATAATTTATTTAAAAAGGCTATTTTTTCATCTATTGAAGCTATCTTTTTTTCGCTCTGCGCTAACTGAAAGGCAAGATAATCTATGTCTTTTTCCATGAATCCCAATTTTAAAACGCCAATATTTGCGGGGTAACAAATAATAATTAATAACTGCTAAAATTTTCGGGGTTATTTTGGGGTTTTTAGTTTTAGGGCTTATTACCCAAATTTTTTGGGTGTTTTCATATTTTCGTCCATTTCTTTTTTTAGATCAACCGCCTGTATATAAATGGATATTTTGCTTCTTATAAAATATAATATGACAAGTATTACCACCAAAAAAGGAACGGTATAAATAAACTCAACTTCATCCATATACAATTCACTATCGTTAATGACTGCAATCAATTGGAATAAATAAACTGATATAGGTATGATTAGTGCGTGAACCCACCAAGTTTTGTTGGTGATAAACCAAATAAACAATAGTAGTAATGGAACAAATTTAGAAAATAAAGTGTAAATATAAATTTGTACCGTCTGATAATAACCATTTTTTATAGTGCCAAAAACAGTATCTATATTTAATGAGTCATCAGGTATATTTTGATAAAAATATAACAAATAAGGCGTGAAAATAATAAGAATTGCAATTAAACTGCTAATGAATAAGGATGTTTTTTTGTTGCCTTCCATTATCAAATTGGGGTTAGTGATTTCAAATATAATTTAATTAATCCGAATATGCAACAATATTTCACGATAAAAACCACAATAAAAAAAATTATTGTGGTTTGCATTATTTTAAAATAAATAAATGTCTGCTTATTTGATTATTATCCTTGTCTAGGAATAACCATTTGCGATTTTAAAATAGCTTGTTGTTTTTCTGAACCTGTATAGCTTAAAACTGTTATTGCAACAAATGCAGCTACAAGTAGCAATCCGAAAATTAATTTTAATTTTTTCATGTTAAATAAGAATTAAATGATTAGTAAGAACATCAAATATATAATAAATCTAACATAAAGACAAAAAATTCCCGCATTTTTTCTAAATAATTTTAGAAAAATGGGGTTCGAAAAGCTATTTTTCTCTTATTTTACAAGGCTTCAGCCTTAAATAAAAAAGTTAAAATACTCTTAAATTTTATCAAATAAAACTACTATTTTGGAGATTTTAAAAGCTAAAATTGATATTTAAGGGATAAAAACGGGTATTTTTATCGCCCAAATCAACTAATTGCAAACCCTCTCCGTAAAAATTTGCAATCTTAGGGACGCTCTTATGGGTCAAATGTAAAATAAAGTTTTTAATTATGCAAAATATTTTGCAAAATATTATCAAAAAGATGCATTTTGTTTATGAAATCGTGCGGTTTGTTTGAATTTATGATTATTGTAACGATAATCTGAGTAGTTAATTGGACCGTAATTAATTTTATCATTCGGCTTAGAATGATGAATTTAGAATGATGAATTTTGAATTTTTAGTGGCCGATTTTTGGTGTCACAAATCAGAATTGACTTGCTTCTATGCATAAAGTTAGAAGCTAATAGACTGAAAATTTTTCTTTTAATACATTTAACGTATAACAAATAACTTATTCAGCATAAACAGTAGCTTTGTTTCCGCGTGAAAAACCAATCAAACAAATGCCGAATTCTTTGGCAAAATCGACGGCTAACGTAGAACAGGCAGAAACCGCCACCACAATGGGAATTTTAGCGATAAAGGCTTTTGAGATAATTTCGTAAGAAACCCTTCCGCTTACTAGCATCACGAAGGATTCTTTTAATTGATTTGCATTTAACAATTCTCCCACAACTTTATCAACTGCGTTATGTCTTCCAATATCTTCTTTTAAAGAAATTATTTCATAGTCTTTATTAAAAATGGCTGCAGCGTGAGATCCTCCGGATATTTCAAATGTTTCCTGTTTCAATTTCATTTCATCAAACATCTTTTCCAGCCTTGTAATATCGAACGCCAGGTTGTTCGTTAATTTAGAGCCACTATAATTAATGTCTTCCAATTTTTGTTTGCCGCAAATACCGCATGAAGAAACAGAAAGCAAGGTTCGTTTGTTTAAATAGCCTTTACCGAGTTGTTTTTTATTGATGGAAGCATTCAGAATAGAAAATCCGTTTTCACGTTTTTCTAGGACTTCAATGGCTAAATTTTCTTTTCCTTTATAAATATCTTCCGCATAAAGCAATCCTCTGATCAATTCAAAATCGTCTCCCGGCGTTCGCATAACCACCGTATACGGTTCTTTATTTATGTTTATTTGCAAAGCAGCCTCAACCACCAGAGCATCGGTTACTTTTTGCGGAACCCCGTCTGTTAGTTGTAAACCTTCGTAATTTAATGTCTGCATTTATTTGTTGTAAATTTGAAATGTTATTCGTTAAATGTTATACGTTAAACGTTGGGTTATTGATTAGGTCGATATGAAAAGTAAAAAGTGCCAAAATTCATATTAGTACTTTCATTATAAAATTGGCATACAGTTTATTTAAGAAATTTAAACTTAAATTTTATTGCATCAAACCTGAAACTTGAAACCTGAAACTATTTTCCGAAAATCAGACCTTCTCAAAATCAACGGCAACCACTTTGTATTCGGGAGTCATAGTGTCTTTGTCTCCAACGCTTCCTGTGATTAAATTGATAAATACTTCAGGTTGGTGAAAAGTCGTTCTTAAAATGCCTCTTTTTACCGATTTGGCGTACTTTACAGGAATCTTAACGCTACCTCTGTCGGAAAACAGGCTAACAATGTCACCATCTTTAATTCCTTTCGCCATTGCGTCTTTTGGATGCACTTCTAAAATGTCTTCTCCCAAAATGAGCTGATTGTCGGTTCTGCGTGTCATCGTACCCGAATTGTAATGTTCCAGTTCTCGCCCAGTAGTCAATATAAACGGATAATTTTTTCCGTGAGAAACAATTTCCGGTGATTCTTCAAAATCAAAATGATGAAAAGTTCCTATTCCTTTTCTGAAATTGCCACCAATATGAAGCATTTTTGTATCAGTTCCGTCTTCTTTAATTGGCCATTGCAAGCCGTTATCACCCAATCTTTCCCAAGTCAACCCTTTCATAAAAGGAATAACATCGGCAATTTCTTCAATCACTTTTGCGGCATCATAATTCAGACCGGTTGGTTGGTCGTATCCCAATCGGCTCATCACATCAATGATAATTTGCCCGTCAGGCTTTGTGTTTCCAATAGGTTCAATCACTTTATTTACACGTTGCACGCGACGTTCTCCGTTGGTAAAAGTACCGTTTTTTTCAAAATAGGAGAAAGCAGGTAAAACCACATCCGCCATTTCTGAAGTTGCGGTCATAAATAATTCCTGCACCACAATCAATTCTAATTTTTCAAAAGCTTTTATGCTGTGATAGGAGTTAGGGTCGGTCATAATGGTATCTTCTCCCATAATATACAAGGCTTTGATTTTTCCGTTGATGGCGGCATCCAACATTTGTGGAATTTTCAATCCTGTACTTTCCGGCATTTTTTCAATCCCGTATTTTTGCGCATAATACTGCTGAACATCGGGTTTGCTGACATCCATATAACCGGCTCCCTGATGCGGTTGTACGCCCATATCTGCCGAACCCTGCACATTATTTTGTCCGCGCAACGGATTTAAACCAACGCCATTTCGTCCAACATTTCCGGTCATCATCGCTAAATTAGACAACAACATCACCGTTTTGCTTCCCTGAAAATGTTCCGTTACTCCCAAACCATGAAATTCCATCGCTCTCTCTGCAGATGCATAAGCAATCGCAGCCTCTTTAACCAATTCTTTGGAAACTCCGGTAAGTGTTTCCAGTTCATCCATATTTAGATGTTCCACATGGCTTTTAAATTCCTCATATTTTTCCGTATAAGAATCAATAAAATGCTGATTCACCAATCCTTCTTTTATGATATAATAAGACATCATATTAAGAACAGCCACATTGGTTCCCGGCCTGATCTGAAGAAAATAAGTCGCCAAATCGGCCAAACTCGTTCTGATTGGGTCAACAACAATGGAAGTGACGCCTTTCATAAAAGCCTGCTTAATTTTTGCGCCCGTTACCGGATGGCCTTTGATTGGGTTTGCCCCAAACAAGAAAATTGCATCGGATAGTTTTAAATCTTCTATGGAGTTTGTGGCAGCTCCTGTTCCAAATGCTTTTTGCATTCCGAAGGCAGTAGGAGCGTGGCAAACACGTGCACAGCCATCAATATTATTGGTTCCTACAGCTACACGAATCATTTTTTGCATTAAATAATTTTCTTCGTTGGTTGCTCTCGAAGAAGAAATTCCGCCAATGGCATCTGCGCCGTATTTATTTTTGATGTCAATTAATTTTGAAACTATAAAATCATAAGCCTCATCCCAAGTGACCACTTCAAATTTGCCGTTCTTTTTAATCATAGGTTCCCGCAACCTATCAGGATGGTTGTAAAACTGAAATGCAAAACGGCCTTTTAAACAGGTATGTCCCTGATTTACTTCAGCAGTTTCCGGGGCTTGAATTCCCCTGATTTTTCCGTCGATAACGGCCACTTCCAACTGGCAGCCCACGCCGCAATAGGTACACGTGGTTCTTACGGTTTTATCTGGAATTAAGGTTTTGGTTTCATATTTATCGGTTAAAGCTTCGGTCGGACAAGTTTGTACGCAGGCGCCGCAAGAAACACAGGCCGATTCGTTAAAAGTGGTGTCGAAACCTTTGATAATGTTGGTGGCAAATCCGCGACCCGACATTCCCAAAATCATTTCTCCCTGAATTTCATCACAAGCTCTTACGCATCTAAAACAATTGATGCACTGCGATAAATCCGATTTTATATAAGGATGCGCCCGATCCGGCTGAATATCCAAATGATTTTTTCCTTGAGGATAACGGATATTCGGAATTCCAATTTGCGCAATAGTTTCTTGAAATGGTGTTGCTTTTTTTCCTGCGGATGGAAAAACTTTGTCTGCAGGATAATCAGTTAACATCAATTCAACAATATTTTTTCGAAGACGTTTTATTTTTTCGGTGTTGGGATAAATATATAATCCTTCAGAAATTGGTGTGTGACAAGAAGCCAAAGTTTTTGTTAAACCGTCTTTTTCACGTGCCACATCAACAGAACAAACCCTGCATGAACCAAAATTTTCCAATCGGTCATCCTGGCACATAGTCGGAATGGCATTTTTGTTTTCCTCAATTCTTCTGACAAATTCCAGCATGGTTTCGCCTTGCAAGAATTCGTGTTCGATGTTGTTTATAAATGCTTTCATGGTCGTTTAGTTTGTAGTAAAATACTGTTTCAACTCTTCCTCAAAATATTGCAAGGCGTTTTTTACCGGCAACGGAATTCCGCCGCCCAATGCGCAAAGAGACCCTATTTCCAATGTTTCCAATAAATCATCAAATAACTGCCTGTCAATTTTATAGTTTTCATGTTGTGCTTTTTGAAGCATTTCCATGCCTCTAAAAGAACCGATTCTGCACGGATAACATTTTCCGCAGGATTCATCCGCAGTAAATTCCATTAAATGTTCCAGAAACTGAATCATAGGAAAATCTTTTGGAATGGAAACAACGCTTGCGTGTCCCAACAAAAATCCGTGGTTATTTAACGATTCAAAATCCAACGTTAAATCTTTAATTTTATCAAAAGGAACAATACCGCCCAAAGGCCCTCCTATTTGAAATGCTTTTATTTCCGATTTTAAGCCGTTCCCAAAAACCTCAAAAACAGTTTTTAAAGGCGTTCCCATTTCTATTTCATACATTCCTGGCGAGTTGAAAAAACTGTCCAACGAAACCAGTTTGGTTCCGGTTGAATTTTCTGTTCCCAAAGCTTCATAAGCTTCTCCGCCATTTTCCAAAATCCAATGAATGTTCGCAAATGTTTCCACATTGCTTAAAACGGTGGGTTTTCCATACAATCCGTATTGTGCTGGATAAGGCGGGCGAACACGAACTTCGGGACGCAAACCTTCAATGGAACTCAATAAAGCGGTTTCTTCCCCGCAAACATAAGAACCTTGTCCGCGAATTACCTTGAATTTAAAATCGCCAATCAGATTTTTTTCTTTTAAAAATTCAATCGCTTCCCCAACAATGCGAATGGAATCGGGATATTCTCCCCTGATGTATAAAACGCCGGTATTTGCGCCTACGGTCAATCCTGACATATACATTCCGAAAAGCACTTTATGTGCCTGATGTTCCATCAAATACATATCAGAATAAGCGCCGGGATCACCTTCGTCGGCATTGCAAACAATGTACTTTTGGGTATTTGGTTCTTTATTAACGGCATCCAATTTAAACCAAAACGGGAATCCGGCACCGCCGCGACCTCGTAAATTCGATATTTTTATTTCCTGAATTACCTGTTTCGGATTGTTTTTATGAATTTCAGCCAGTTTATAAAACGATTCAATATCTTCAATTTTTGACGTTAAAATTGGTGTGGTGTTGCAAGCAATGTTGTAAGTATTCTCTTGACTTCTCGACTGCGCTCGAAGTGACAAAATATCGGTTAACTCAGCTTCATTTTTGGCCGAATAGGTATTGCCGTTAAACATAAACGCATTGTTGGTGTGGCAACGGCCCACGCAGGCAGCGTGCCCGATTTCGTCTTTGTCAAAATGATTTTCTAAATGCTGATGCAATTTATTTTGGGTATTTGCAACCATGCAAGCCGTTCCGCTGCACACATGAATTTTTTTGTTCCGATTGCTTTCTCTGGTAAAATCGTAAAAAGATGCAGTACCTGCAATCACGGAATCATCAATCATAAATCGTTTTGCAAGTTCCTGAAATTCAGGTTTTGTAGCGTTTTTATGCGATAAATCTGCGATATTTTCGAACAAATTATCATCCAATTCCTTTCTAAACGATAACGAGCGTATATTTTTATTTGCCATTTTATTCAGTATAAACGGCTAAAAATACTAAATTTTAATGATTTTTACTAAAACAACTATTACGTTTTCGTACAAATGAGCACCAAATGCTTGTTGTTGAAATCGGTTGTAAAAAATAAATATTGATTTCCGCCATCTTTCAATCCACTTCTTTTTCGGATTTGCGCAACGGTTTCGGGGAAATTTCGCGTGGTGATATTTGCTTTTTTTGAAGGAATCAATTTTAATAATTGTTTTTTGTCGTAAGAAATAGCATGTTTTATTTCAAACTTTCTTCCGGGAAAATCGATTAATTTATCAGAAGTGTATAAATGCGAATGCTGATGTAATTTATCAATTTTTAAATGCGCCGATATTTGTTGAAAAGCCCCTGCTTTTAAAATGGCGGCATTGGGTTCAAAAAGATACTTTTTTGGCTCGGAAAAAGTTGAAAAAACCTCTTCATTTAAGCTGAAATTAAATTGTTGAATTTCATCTTTGTTAAAGTTAATGGTTTTAATGTCAATATTTTGCGTGTAATTATTTTTCAATAAAAACAGCAGTTCCTTCACTTCATTTTCAACAGCAATCACGTGAATTTCTTTTACAAACTTCAACTCATTCAAGGCACTTGTGATATCTAAAATTGGAGAAACTTTTAACAGTATATTGTCGGTTTTTTGAAAAAGTGAATTTAGGTTTTCAGGAATATTTGGCAAGCAGTCTTTTAACAAAAAAACTTTTTCCTTGACATCATTTCTGCGGGAAGGATCGGCGTAAATCCAGTCAAATTTTTCTTCAGATTTTTGTAAAAATTCAATGCCGTCGCCAAGATATGTTGCTATATTTTTAACTTTAAACTGTTTGAAATTATGTGAAACGATGGCCGACAATTCTTCGACAATTTCACAATGTGTTATATTCTTAATTTTATGTGAAAAATAATAAGCGTCAACGCCAAATCCGCCGGTAATGTCAATTAAAGATTCTCCTGAAACCAAATCAGATTTATACTTTGCTGAAATTTCAGAAGAGGTTTGTTCAATGTTCAGTTTGTTGGGATAGTAAATATTTTCTGAATTAAACCAGCTTGGCAATTTTTTTTCACAGCTGTTTTTAGCCAGGATTTGTTCTGCAATTTCCTGGATGGAAACATAAGCAAACGGACTTCCTTTTAAAATCAGTTTTGTCAAATCCGATTTCAAATTTGAATTTATAAAGTCTTGAACTTCTTTATTTAAAATATTGTGATTCAATGATTTGATAATTTATAGATTGCTAAGTTCCACCAGTTTTAAAATGGTATTCCAATTTCTTGTAGTTGCAGATACTTTTAGTTTTTTTTCAAATAAATTGTTGTTAAGTTTGGTGTTTCCGTAGCCATTTGGGCAATATAAATAAATGCATTTATCAACGATTTCAAATTCATCTTGGTTTGTTGTCATTTCATTAATTTGTTGGATTCCTTCATAAACAGGCTCATTGCTTAACAAAGTTACATGCAGTTTTGAAATATCAATGTCTGATTTTTGTAAAAACGGATTGGAATTGAAAATTGTTTCCAATGATTTTTTATTTAAAACCAACACTTGAACTTTGTAACCAAAAGTTTGCTGTATTCCATTTAAAATTTGTTGCTCAATTTTATCCGGTTCCTCCAAATTTGATTGAAAAATCACATTGCCGCTTTGTATATAAGTGGTTACATTTATAAAACCCAATTCAATAAAAAGCTGTTTTAGCTCGGTCATTTTTATTTTATGGTGGCCCGAAACATTAATGCCTCTTAAAAGTGCGATGTAAGTTTTAATTGCCATCTAATTTTAATCTTTTTTGTAGCCTATTTTCGTTCTTGGAATTTCATTTTCTTTCTTTTCTAACAATTCGTCCAAGTAGCTGAAAACCAATTCTATATTTTTATTTTGATTGGAGAGATTCTTTTTTATTTCTTCAATTTCAAGTTTAATGCTTAAATTATCGGTAAACATCTGTCTTAATTTGGTAAATACCCTTATAATTTGAATATTTACTTTGATGGCGGTTTGGCTGCTTAAAACGCTTGACAACATCGCGACACCTTGCTCAGTAAAAGCGAAAGGAGCATAACGTAATCCCATTTTATCGGAAATATTGGAGGTGCCAAATTGGCTCCTCCAATTTGTAAACTCTTCATTATTTAATTGAAACATAAAATCTTTAGGAAAACGTTCTATGTTTCTGCGAACTTGTCTCTTCAATTGTTTGGTTTCCACTTTATATAGATCAGCCAAATCCCTGTCTAACATTACTTTTTGTTCCCGAATTAAATATATTTTATTGGTAATTATTTCCTCGGGAATGGCGATTTCATTTTTCATAGCGCAATATTTTTGTTGTAAATCTAAGGTTTAAAAATTGAAAACATAAATTATAGTTTTAAAATATATTGAAGAAAATAATCTTTAAAAAACGCAATTTGTTATATCAAACTGTCAGTTCCCCCTTTGGGGTTAGGGGGCTAAAATCCTGCCGCTTTATCATCGCCTCTATAATCTGCGCCGCCTTCCAGTTTTCCGTTTGGCAATCGCAAAATAGCATCCACTTTACCCAAAATTACCGAATTTTCCTGTTTAATTTGATAGCCTTTTTGTTGTAATTTATTTAACAGCAATCTGTCAAAACCTTTTGGTTCAAAAGAAACAACATCAGGCAACCATTGGTGGTGAAATCTGGGCGCATTTACGGCATTCTGCATGCCCATTTTAAATTCATACACATTTAAAATTGTTTGCATCACAGAAGTTATAATTTGTGAACCTCCCGGAGAGCCAACCGACATATAAAACCGATTGTTTTTTTCAACAATGGTTGGCGTCATAGAACTTAGCATACGTTTTTCGGGAGCAATGGAATTCGCTTCAGCGCCAACCAATCCAAACATATTTGGGGTTCCAGGTTTTGAGCTGAAATCGTCCATTTCATTATTCAAAAAGAAACCGCCTTCAGAAACAAACACTTTGGAACCATAAGCACCGTTTAAAGTGGTGGTTGCAGAAATAGAATTTCCATATTGGTCAACAATGGAATAATGCGTGGTTTCATCACTTTCATAGCCGGTAATTTTTCCGTGTTTTAAAGTCGAAGAAAGTGTTGCTTTGTCCCACGAAAAATTCTCCATTCTTTTTTGAACGTATTTTGAAGAAATTAAAGTGTCAATCGGAATTTTCACAAAATCGGGATCGCCTAAATAATAAGAGCGGTCGGCATAGGCTCTTCTTTCTGCTTCTGTGAGCAATTGAATCGATTTTAAGGAATTATGGCCGAAAGAAGCAATATCAAACGGTTCAATCGCCTTAAAAATTTGTGCATTACAAATTCCGCCGCTTGATGGCGGCGACATGGAAATAATTTTTAAATCTTTATAAGTAAATTCAATAGGAGTTCTCCATTTTGCTTCGTAGATTTCCAAATCTTTTTTAGTGATAATACCGCCCAATTTCTGGACATAATTTACCAGCATTTCAGCAGTTTCTCCTTTATAAAATCCGTCTCTGCCCAAATCCCTGATTCTCTCCAAAGTTTTTGCCAGCATCACATATTTAATGGTATCGCCTTCTTTCCAGTCGTTATCCAAAACAATTTTGGTATCATTGACTTCAGAAAAAAAATGTCTGTAAGTTGCCAGTCTTTCCGCTTGTTTTTCAGTGACCACAACGCCTTTATTGGCCAAATCTATCGAAGGCTGAATCAATTCTGAAAAAGGCAAGCTGCCAAATTTTTCGTAAACTTTAAACAATCCGTCCACCGTTCCGGGAACGCCAACAGCCATCGCACCAAACAAACTTTTGCCTTGTATGATATCGCCATTTTCATCCAAATACATATTTTTAGAAGCGGCAAGTGGTGCTTTTTCCCGGTAATCCAAGGCACCGGTTTTGCCGTCGTGGGTTCTGTACACCATAAATCCGCCGCCGCCAATATTCCCGGCAAAAGGATAGGCAACTGCCAAAGCCAGTTCTGTGGCAATCATCGCGTCAAAAGCGTTTCCGCCTTTTTTCATAATGGCCACACCAATTTTTGAGGCTTCTTCCCGGGCGCTTACCACCATTGCGCTGTCGGCAATTAATCCGGTGTTTTTATTGGTTTCTGTAGTTTCTATTGTTTTTACTTTGCATTGTGCAAATAGAAAAATAAAGGCGATAAGTGTGATATTTTTTTTCATCTTAATAATAATTCTTTGGTTTTTTCATCAGTAAATGCAATCAAATCATTGAAAAAAGCCGTGAAATCCAGCTCAAATTCATCATAATGTTTTATTAAATCTTCAATGGCCAAATCCATTTTTGAAATGCCTTTGGTGCGTTTGTTCATTCCAATCAAGGTTTTTTCGATTCCGGCAATTGAAGCATAAGCAACCAGCCAATTATAGTCAATCATATAAGGAAGCAATCTTTGCATTTCTGGAGGCAATATTCCAATATTTTCCTGAAAAAATGAATAGACATTTTTGGCGTAAATCTCTAAAGGAATTTCTGAATAATTCAACCAGTTCTTGGCTAAAAAATGATCATATAAAATATCGATAATCACACCGTCATAATGGTCGTAACGTTCATGCAAGCGTCTTTTACTTTTTCTGGCAATTGGATGTGTATCTGTAAAATAGTCTATTTGCCTGTGCAATAAAATCCCTGCCTGAATTTCTTTCGGGTAATTTTCGTGCTTTTTGCCTTTCACCGCATCGGCAATAAAATTCCCTATCAAAATATTTTTGTTATCCTTGGAAAGATATAAATGGGCTAAAAAATTCATAAAAGGGATTTAAAACAATAATACAAAAAAATCCGCTAAAAGCGGATTTTTATATATTCTATTAAGAATATTCCTAGTTATTCAACATTACAGGCATCACCAACATGGTAATAAATTCGCCTTCTTCAATGCCATCTGCTGGCGTTAATATTCCGGCCCTGTTTGGCATCGACATTTCAATCAACACATCATTGGAGTTTAAATTGCTCAACATTTCGGTTAAAAAACGGGAATTGAATCCAATTTGCATATCATCACCCTGGTAATCGCAAGCCAAACGCTCTTCCGCTTTGTTTGAGTAATCAATGTCTTCCGCAGAAATATTTAATTCTGTTCCAGCCATTTTTAAACGAATTTGGTGTGTTGTTTTGCTTGAGAAAATAGACACACGTTTTACCGAGTTTAAAAAAGTGCCTCGGTCAACAATCAGTTTATTCGGATTTTCTTTTGGGATAACAGCTTCATAATTCGGATATTTTCCGTCAATCAAACGGCAAACCAACACCACATTGTCAAATATAAATTTCGCATTTGAATCGTTATATTCAATGGTCACATCACTGTTTGAACCGGCTAAAATTCCCTTCAATAAGTTTAATGGTTTTTTTGGCATAATGAATTCCGCAGGTTGGTTTGCGGTAACATCAGTTCGTGAATATTTCACCAATTTGTGGGCGTCTGTGGCCACAAAAGTTAAATTATTTGCATTAAACTGAAAAAACACACCGCTCATCACAGGTCTTAAATCATCGTTTCCTGCGGCAAATATTGTTTTAGAAATCGCTGTAGCCAAAATTTCTCCCGGAATTGTGGTGCTGCTTGGTGACTCCAACGTAACCGCTTTCGGGAATTCATTGCCGTCAAAATAAGCCATATCATATTTACCGTGGCTCGAGCTAATTTCAATAGTGCTGTTTTCCTCAGTTTTGAAAGTCAAAGGCTGGTTTGGAAATGTTTTTAGGGTATCCAGCAACAAACGTGCTGATATTGCTACAGATCCTTCAGATTCCGATTCCACTTCAATAACAGTGCTCATGATTGTTTCCAAATCCGAAGCCGATATTTTTAATTCGTTTTCTTTTAATTCGAACAAGAAATTATCTAAAATTGGCAACGTGTTGTTGCTGTTGATAACGCCTCCCAAAACTTGGAGTTGTTTTAATAATTGACCACTTGATACTATAAATTTCATTGATGATTATTTTAATGGAATGAGTTACAAATATATTCTAAATATGTTGTTATAAAAAGATTTTTTATCAACACGTTATCAATATAAAATATGCGGCAATTTTAAGTTGTAAAAGATGCTTTAGGGCCTGCCCGACTTTTCGTGGGGCGTTCCCCGCCGGCTGGCGGGTCGGGCTTTTGCGGCTCGCTTTTTTTGGTTGCGAAAAGCAACAAAAAAAGAGCTCAAACAATAAGTTTATCCTGAGCGCAGTCGAAGGGCTCAATCCCTAACGCAAATTGAATTACAATTTTAAATGTGTCATAATAAAATATTAACCAAAACAAGATTGCGCATTTTGCGTTTTTTTCTTTGCGTCTTTGCGGTTAAATGAAAATTTAGGTTCAATGGTATTTTTAACATTTTAATTTGGTTTCTATCATAGAATACGAAGGAATTGAATTAGGATCTACGAATTATAAATTACAATTTTACAAATGTCGATGCCTAAATAAATTCCCCCTTCGGGGGTTAGGGGGCCTTTTTACAAAAATGTTAATACCTTCATAAAAAAAAGTGCAGTCTAAAATTTAATTTTATATTTGATTTCTGCTAAAAAATCAAATTTTAATGAAACGAGCCTATCAAATTTTGATACATAATGAAATTATTAATGGCGAACAGCATCTGTTACCGCTAAAAAAAAATAAAATTTAAACAGATGAAAAAAATAGTTTCCGTTTTATTCCTTGCACTTTTTTGCATCACCCTCACTTTTGCGCAAGCGCCCAAAAAACCAACTTCTGGAGAAATTTACGAATCCATTCAAAAACTTAATTTTTTAGTAACGGTTTTGTACATCGCAGCACATCCCGATGATGAAAACACACGGCTTATTTCTTATTTCGCAAATGATGTAAAAGCACGAACCGCTTATTTAAGCATCACAAGAGGCGATGGCGGACAAAATTTAATCGGACCTGAGCTCAGCGAATTGCTGGGTGTTATAAGAACGCAGGAATTATTGGCGGCAAGAAAAGTGGACGGCGGCGAGCAATTTTTTACACGCGCCAATGATTTTGGTTATTCAAAACATCCCGACGAAACGCTAAATATGTGGAATAAAGAAGCGATTTTAAACGATGTGGTGGCCACCATCAGAAAATTAAAACCCGATGTCATTATCAACAGATTTAACCATAAAACTCCCGGAACAACGCACGGACACCATACGGCATCAGCAATGTTAGGGTTGGAAGCATTTGATTTGGCATCAGATAAAACCTACAAAACACATTTGCAAAATGATGCCATTTGGCAACCAAAACGGTTGTTTTTTAACACTTCCTGGTGGTTTTACGGAAATGAGGAAAACTTTAATAAGGCAGACAAAACCAATTTGCTGACTTTGGAAATTGGCACTTATTACCCAAGCAAAGGTTTGTCTAACAGTGAAATAGCTTCATTAAGCAGAAGCAAACACGAATCCCAAGGTTTTGGTAGCACCGGCTCGCGAGGTACAGAAAAGGAATATCTGGAGTTTTTGAAAGGAGATTTTCCTGCAAATAAAAATGTTTTTGATGGCATAGACACTTCTTGGAATCGCGTGGAAGGCGGTAAAGAAATCGGTAAAATTTTACAAAAAGTGGTGGCGGATTATAATTTTAAAAATCCGGCCGCTAGCATTCCCAATTTAATTGTAGCCTATAAATTAATTCAGCAACTGAAAGATGAACATTGGAAACAATTAAAATCGGAAGAAATTAAGGAAATTATTGCGGCTTGCGCCGGATTGTATTTGGAAGCTGTGGCCAATAACGCTTCTACAACCGCAAATTCAAAAAACACCCTAAAAATTGAAGCGGTGAACAGGAGCGATGTTGCTATTTCCTTGGAATCGGTTGAGATTTCGCAATTAAATGCAAAAATGGATTCTGTGATTGTCTTAAAACAAAATAGGGCGAATTCACTTTCTTTATCCGTTGAAATTCCTTCGGAAATTAAACAAACTTCACCATATTGGCTTCGGGAAAAAGGAAGTATCGGAATGTACCGGGTTTCCGACCAAAATTTAATCGGCTTGCCCGAAACACCAAGAATTATCGTAGCCAATTTTAAGGTGAATTTTAACGGATTTACAATTCCTTTTGCCAAAAATGTGATTTTTAAATACAACGATCCCGTAAAAGGCGAAGTGTACAAACCTTTTGAAATTCTTCCCGAAGTTTCAGCTTCATTTGGAGAAAAAGTCTACATTTTTGCCAATGAAGATGCTCAAAAAATCAGCGTTAAGGTAAAAGCCATCAAGGAAAATTTATCCGGAAATGTTGCTTTGGATGTTCCTGAATTTTGGAATGTATCCCCAAAAAGTTTGTCATTCAGTTTAAAGGAAAAAGGGGAAGAGCAAAATTTCGAATTTGTGATTAAACCACCTTCCAAGGCATCCGAAGTATTTATCAATCCGGTTGTTCAAATTGGAGACAAAAAATATACCGATGAATTGGTTGAAATTAATTACGGTCACATTCCGTTTCAATCGGTTATCAGCCCATCAGAAGCGAAATTAGTTCGGTTAACCATTGAGAAAAAGGGACAAAAAATAGGCTATATTCAAGGTGCCGGAGATGCTGTTCCAACTGCGTTGCGTCAAATGGGCTATACGGTTGTTGAGTTAAATGAAGATGATATTACGCCTGATAAATTGGTAAATTTTGATGCCATTGTATTGGGAATCAGGGCGTATAACACCAATGACAGAGCGAAATTTTATCAGAAATTCTTGCACAGTTATGTGGAAAACGGCGGAACTTTAATAGTACAATACAACACCAATTCGCGTTTAAAAGTTGATTCACCAGCGCCTTTTCCTTTAAAATTATCCAACAATAGGGTTACAGAAGAAGATGCGGAAGTTAGAATGGTCAATCCGGCCCACGAACTGCTGAATTACCCGAATAAAATTACAGACAAGGATTTTGAAGGCTGGGTACAGGAGCGTGGTTTGTATTTCCCAAGCCAATGGGATCCGAAATTTGAAGCCATTTTAAGCATGAACGATAAAAATGAACCCGAAAGCAAAGGAAGTTTGTTGGTTGCCAAATATGGCAAAGGAAACTTTATTTATACCGGATTGAGTTTTTTCAGGGAATTGCCATCTGGCGTTTCCGGTGCTTATAAATTGTTTGCAAATATGCTTTCCATCGGAAAAAACAAGACAGAAAAACCTTTAAAAAACTAAGATGGAACAACAAAAATACGTTTGGAAAAAAGTTTATACAGTGGTTTTAGTCGCAAACGCGATTTACATTGTGCTGTTTTACTTAATCATGAAAAATTTCTCCTAATATGCAGTGGTTAGATTGGTTGGTGCTTATTGGAACATTGGGATTTATTGTGATCTATGGCGCATGGAAAACAAAAGGAAGCAAAAATGTAACCGACTATATTAAGGGCGGAAGTGAAGCAAAATGGTGGACAATTGGTTTATCGGTTATGGCAACGCAAGCCAGTGCCATTACATTTTTATCAACGCCCGGCCAGGCTTTTCACAGCGGCATGGGTTTTGTGCAATTTTATTTCGGATTGCCTATTGCCATGGTGGTTATTTGTTTGGTTTTCATTCCAATTTACCACCGATTAAATGTATTTACCGCCTATGAATATTTGGAAACCCGTTTCGACTTAAAAACCCGAACCATAGCTGCCATTTTGTTTTTGATTCAGCGTGGTTTGGCCGCCGGAATCACCATTTTTGCGCCAGCCATTATTTTGTCGGCTGTTTTGGGCTGGGATTTAAATACTTTAAACATTATTATTGGCGTTCTGGTGATTATTTATACGGTAACAGGCGGAACAAAAGCGGTAAGTGTTACACAAAAACAGCAAATGGCGGTGATTTTTTTCGGAATGTTTGTGGCATTTTATTTAATAGTGAGCTATTTGCCGGCCGATATCACATTTTCCAAAGCCTTGAAAATTGCCGGTGCCAGCGGTAAAATGGAGGTGCTGGATTTTTCTTTTAATTTAGAAAATCGCTATACTTTTTGGAGCGGCATTATCGGCGGAAGCTTCTTGGCACTTTCCTATTTCGGAACCGACCAAAGTCAGGTGCAACGTTATTTATCGGGAAAATCGATGAAGGAAATGCAGCTCGGACTTATTTTTAACGGATTGTTAAAGGTGCCGATGCAATTTTTCATTTTATTGGTGGGCGTGATGGTTTTTGTTTTTTATCAATTCAATGCTTCACCCTTAAATTTCAACCCAGCAGCCGATACAGCTGTTAAAAATTCTATTTATTCTGAAGAATATAAATCGCTGGAAAATAAACATTTGGAAATCGAAGCGCAAAAATCTGTCGCAAATTTAAACTACGGAACTTCCCTGGAAGATGAAAATAATACACTTCAGCAGGAAAAATCGGTAAAGGAAATTCAGCAGCTCAATTTATTGGAATTAGAAAACAGGGAACAAGCCAAAGAAATCATCAAAAAAGCAAGTAAATTGGTTGAAACCAACGATAAAGATTATGTTTTTATCCATTTTATTCTGAACAATTTACCGCGTGGATTGATTGGTTTGTTGTTGGCCGTGATTTTATCAGCGGCTATGTCCAGCACCGCTTCAGAACTCAACGCCTTAGCTAGCACCACGGTGATCGATTTGTATAAAAGAAACGAAAAGGTTCCAAAAAACGACCGGCATTATGTGAAAGCTTCTAAATGGTTTACGTTGCTTTGGGGAATAATAGCCATCACCTTTGCCTGTTTTGCCAATTTGTTTGATAATTTAATTCAGTTGGTCAATATTATAGGCTCTATTTTTTACGGAAATATTTTGGGCATCTTTTTACTGGCATTTTTTGTGAAATACGTAAAAAGCAATGCGGTTTTTGTGGCTGCATTAATTACGCAAGTCATTGTAATTGTGGGTTATAAATTTGATTGGATGCCTTATTTATGGCTGAATTTATTTGGTTGCTTCCTGGTAATGGGTATTGCGATATTGCTTCAGGGATTTTCAGCTTCAGAAGTGAAAGAGTAATTTTTTTAAGTTAAAATTATAGTATCTTTAAAAAAAGTTGAATAAGTTATGACAAAAGAAACCGCATTAAAATTGTTTGAACAAAAGCAAGTTCGTTCCTATTGGGACGAAAATAAGGAACAATGGTATTTTTCAATTATTGATGTAATTGAGATTTTAACAGAAAGCTCTATTCCAAAGAGATATTGGACGGACTTAAAAAAGAAATTGACAAAAGAAGGAAGTCAGTTGTACGAAAATATCGTACAACTGAAATTTGTTGCAGCTGACGGGAAAAAATACGCAACGGACTGTTTAAACACAACGGAATTGTTTCGTTTAATCCAATCAATTCCATCACCTAAGGCAGAACCTTTCAAATTGTGGTTGGCCCAAGTTGGAAGCGAACGGCTTGATGAAATGCAGGATCCAGAATTATCTATTGATAGGGCTTTGGAAAATTATTTACAATTGGGCTATTCTGAAAACTGGATTAATCAACGTTTAAAAAGTATAGAAATTCGTAAAGAACTTACCGACGAATGGAAAAACAAAGGATTGAAAGAAGGCGCTCAATTTGCCATATTAACAGATATAATCACAAAAGCCTGGTCAGAAAAAACAACCAAAGAATATAATCCCGATAGCTATCGGGATGAAAGGGTTGAAAAAAGAAAATCTTCGGGACAATATGACGAATACCGAATTGATTTTGAATATGTTGGCTGAAGCTTCCACCAAAGATATTTCCCAAGCCATCAACCCGAAGAATTTTAAAGAAAGTCAAAAAGTTGCGCAACAAGGCGGCAATGTTGCTAAAGTTGCCTTAAAAGAATTGGAAGACAAAACCGGCAAAAAAGTAGTTACTTCTATTTCTGCAAAGACACTTTTAGAAAATAAAAAAAGGAAAGAATAATTTACCTAACAACTTATAAATTTACAAAAATTCAAAAAAATTCCTTTGAACTTCCTATAAAATAACAAAAAAAGCCTGTCTGAAAATTAATTTTCAGACAGGCTTTTTAAAT
>JAUSOJ010000240.1 GCA_030656195.1 Lutibacter sp. | reverse complement strand
CGGTACAAAACGCAAACCTAAGCACCCGAATGATGGGTTATGTTACTGAAACGTATGTAAATGTTGGCGATAAAGTTTCCAAAGGACAATTGTTGTTGCGCATAAACAGCGCCGATATTTCGGCACAAAGCGCACAAGTTTCGGCCTCAATTACCGAAGCAAAAGCCGCTTTTAAAAATGCCGAGAAAGATTACAATCGTTTTAAAGCTTTATACGAACAAAACAGCGTTTCCCAAAAAGAAATGGACGACATCACTGCCAATTATGACATGGCAAAAGCAAGACTGGAAGGCGCCAACCAAATGAAAAATCAGGTAAATGCGCAACTTTCCTATTCCAATATTTCAGCGCCTTTTAGCGGCGTTGTCACCGGAAAATTCATCAACAAAGGCGATATGGCAAATCCGGGAATGCCATTGATCAGCATAGAAACTCCGGGAAGTTTTCAAGTGACTGCTTTGGTGCCTGAATCTGAAATTACAAAAATTAAGGATGGATCAAGTGCCAATGTTGTTGTAAAATCGACCAATGAACTTATAAAAGGAACCGTAACAGAAGTAAGTACTTCGGCAAAAAATACAGGCGGACAATATTTGGTGAAAGTGGTTTTAGACAAAACCGATGCAAAATTGTTATCGGGAATGTTTACTTCCGTGCAATTTCCTGTTGAAAAAACAACGAAATCAAACCTGATTTTAGTTCCGGAAAGCGCTTTGGTAAAACAGGGACAATTAACCGGTATTTACGCGATTGGAAATGAAAATGTAGCTATTTTAAGATGGTTAAGAACTGGAAAAACGTATGGCGACAACGTAGAAGTATTATCGGGATTGGCAGCAGATGAGCAATTTATTGTTTCTGCAGAAGGGAAATTGTTTAATGGAGCGAAAGTTTTAATTAACTAATTTGGAAATTTGAAAATGACTTCAAATTACCGAATTTTAATACCCGCGTGAGGGATTGAGGCGGTATCCTTTTGTGAAGCGCAGCGGAACAAAAGATTTAGCCGAAAGCCCGGCCCGCCAGCTGGCGGGAGGGACACGCCCAAACAAATAAAAAATAAGTAAACTGTACTCAGTTGCAGTTTACGTTGCAGTAAAAAAAAAAAAAATAATTAATTCCCTTTTATTCCCCCTTCGGGGGTTAGGGGGCAAAACTTAATA
This sequence comes from Lutibacter sp., assembly GCA_030656195.1. Lineage (GTDB taxonomy): Bacteria > Bacteroidota > Bacteroidia > Flavobacteriales > Flavobacteriaceae > Lutibacter. Next base: position 8,646 of record JAUSOJ010000240.1, on the reverse strand, counting down.
ATAATGCAAGAAGGAATTTCAGGTAAAATAGCCAATATATTCATCAATTCTAAGTTGACCATTTTGTTGATGGTGGCGTTGATGGCCATTGGCATCTACAGTTCATTTCTCATTCCAAGAGAGGAAGAACCGCAAATTATTGTTCCTATGGCCGACGTTTTGGTTGGTTATCCCGGCGCAAGTCCGCAAGAGGTTGAAAGCCGCGTGGTTAAACCGTTGGAAAAAATCATATCAGATATCAAAGGCGTGCAACACGTGCACAGCATTGCGATGAACGGACAATCGATGATTATTGTACAGTTTTATGTGGGCGAAGATACAGAACGCTCGTATGTGAAATTGTACGATGAGCTGATGCGCCATCAGGGAATGTTTCCTCCGGGCGTAACGCAGCCTTTGGTAAAAACCCGCTCAATTGACGATGTTCCTATGCTTGGACTGACTTTTTGGAGCGAGAATTATAACGATTTTCAAATTCGACAAATCGCGGAAGAAGTGACTTCGGAAATTGAAAAAGTAAAAGATGTTTCCATCACCAAAGTTATTGGCGGCAGAAACCGTCAGTTAAAAGTGGTGTTGGACAAAGATAAAATGGCTGAAAATGGCATTGATGCTTTGGGAATTATGCAAATGATCCAAGCCAATAACAGCAGTTCACAATCGGGCAGTTTTGTGCAAAACGATCAGGAATACTTGATCACTACAGGGAAATTTTTAACCTCAGCTGAAGATGTCGAAAATTTGGTGGTTGGCGTAAATAATAATATGCCAGTTTATTTAAAACAGGTTGCCACCATTCAAGACGGTCCTGAAAAACCGAACAGCTATGTGTCATTTGGTTATGGAAAAAATAACGAGAAATACACCTCAAATTCGGGTGAATACAACGCAGTAACGCTGTCAATCGCAAAAGTAAAAGGTGCCGATGCGATGAAAATTTCCGACAAAATTTTGGAGCGGGTTGAAAACTTAAAACAGACGATAATTCCTACGGATGTTCATGTTGATGTTACCAGAAACTATGGAGAAACCGCTTCGCATAAAGTGGGCGAATTGTTGCTTCATTTAGGTGTAGCCATTGTGGCGGTTACCATTTTGGTGATGCTTGCAATGGGCTGGCGTGGCGGATTGGTGGTGTTTTTCTCGGTACCGCTAACGTTTGCCTTAACATTATTCAGTTATTATTTGTTAGGCTACACGTTAAACCGAATCACTTTGTTCGCCTTAGTTTTTGTGGTGGGAATTGTGGTTGACGACAGTATTATTATCGCCGAAAATATGCACAGGCATTTTAAAATGAAGCGATTGCCATTTAAACAAGCGGCTATTTATGCGATTAATGAGGTAGGAAATCCGACTATTTTGGCCACTTTTACAGTGATTGCAGCCATTTTGCCGATGGCTTTTGTATCGGGGATGATGGGACCTTATATGAGTCCGATGCCAATTGGCGCATCCATTGCCATGATTCTGTCGCTTTTTGTCGCTTTAACGGTGACCCCTTATTTAGGTTATCATTTATTGCGTGAAAAAGACAGCCAGGAACATAAAAAAGAACAAGGTTTAGAAGCTGGAATGATTTATAAAATCTATAAAAAATTAGAACAGCCATTGTTGGACAGTCCGACAAAACGTTTGGTGACCATTGGAATTACTTTGGTTTTATTGGCAGGATCTGTACTGATGTTCTTCACAAAATCTGTAGCTGTAAAAATGTTGCCTTTTGACAACAAAAACGAGTTTCAGGTGGTAATTGATATGCCCGAAGGAACTACCTTGGAAAGAACTGCTGCGGTAACCCAGGAAATTGCGCAATATATTGCAACCACGCCCGAGGTCACCAATTACCAAAATTATATTGGAACCTCTGCCCCTATTACGTTTAATGGATTGGTACGTCATTACGATATTCGCGGCGGCAGCAATATGGCCGATATTCAAGTGAATTTATTGCTTAAAGAGGACCGAAAATTGCAAAGTCATGATATTGCCAAAAAAGTACGTCCGGAAATTCAAAAAATCGCCAAAAAATATGGCGCGAATGTAAAATTGGTGGAAGTTCCGCCAGGACCGCCAGTATTGTCGACTTTGGTTGCAGAAGTTTACGGACCAGATTATAATGAGCAAATAAAAGTGGCAAAGCAGTTGAAGCAAATATTGGAAAACACAACCGATGTGGTGGATATTGATTGGATGGTTGAAGATGCACAAACGGAATACCGACTTGAAATTGACAGGGAAAAAGCCATGCTTAACGGTATTGCGCCGCAACAAATTGTTGGGAATTTGACCTATCTTTTAAAAGAATATCCAATTTCTTATTTATACGATGAAACATCTTTTGATCAGGTTGATATTGTTTTGGCTTTAAGCGATGCTGATAAAACAAGTTTGCAGGACATTCAAAACATCAAAATAAAAGGAAATCAGGGCAATGTGATACCGATAAGTGATTTGGTGAGCATAAAGCAAGATACCCTACAAAAATCGATTTACAGAAAAGATCAAAAAAGAGTGGTTTATGTCACAGCTGATATGGCTGGCGGATTGGAAAGTCCGGTGTATGCCATTCTGGGAATGAAAGAAAAATTGCAAAAAATTGAATTGCCTAAAGGCTACAAATTGAATGAACTTTATTTGGAACAACCTTCAGACGAAAGCGATTTTGCAGTAAAATGGGATGGAGAATGGCAAATAACTTTAGAAGTTTTCCAAGATTTAGGAACCGCATTTTTGGTGGTTATTATTATCATTTATATGTTAATTGTGGGTTGGTTCCAAAACTTTAAAACACCACTGGTGATGATGCTTGCCATACCGCTTTCATTGATAGGTATTGTGTTGGGACATTGGTTATTGGGGGCATTCTTTACCGCAACCTCGTTTATTGGAATGATTGCTTTGGCGGGTGTTATGGTTCGAAATTCGGTATTGCTGATCGACTTTATTGAAATTCGATTAAACGACGGAATTCCTTTAAAACAAGCCATTATTGATGCCGGTGCCGTGAGAACCACGCCAATTTTACTGACAACCGGAGCTGTGGTAATAGGAGCTTCCATTATTTTGTTTGATCCAATTTTTCAAGGATTGGCCATCTCATTGGTAGCCGGCGCCATCGTTTCAACGATGTTAACACTGATTGTGGTTCCGATGATTTACTATATGACCGAAAAAAAGAAGTGGGAAAATAATTCGGAGAACAACGATAAATCAGCATCAGAAGAATAAAAAATGAACATTACGGATATGCGACGCCATCTCCGAAGACCCTGCCTGTTTAACAACAGGCAGGATTTTTAAAAACAATAAAAAATATTACATATGAAACGAGCATAACTGGAACTATATTTAAACACCGATTCAGCAATGCGAATTACATATGACAAATAAAAAACAATAAATAATTACATATGAAATTACTTGTCATAACCGCTATTCAGGAGTATTCCAAAGACATAAAACTGATGCTTAAAAAATCAGATATTCACATCTATTCTTATAAAGATGTTCTCGGTTTTAGGGATTTGTCTGAAGTATCCTTTGAAAGCAACTGGTTCGCCGGCGAAATGGACGAAAGCCAGTCCATCATTTTCTTTGCTTTTGTGCCTAAAACAAATGTAGATGCCTTTTTTATACTGGCGGATGAATTTAATGCGAAACAAAAAACCTTGTCAAAAATTCACGTCGTTGTCTTAAATATTGAAAAATCAAATTAAGTTGCAAAGTTGAAAAAACAAAAGTTTTAAGTTTCAGTCCCGATAGCTATCGGGATCAGGTTTCAGGTATAAAAAATCATAAATTCTTGATAATTAACATTATACGTCAATAATAAATTATAAAAATAAAAAAATGAAAAACAGAATCGTAAGAGCCGTTGCCGGTACTTTTATATTAATTAGTTTGGTGCTCGCCATAAAGCTAAACGTTAACTGGTTGTGGTTTACCGCATTTGTCGGAGCCAATTTATTGCAATCGTCATTAACTAAATGGTGTTTATTGGAAGTAATTTTAGGAAAATTGGGTGTGAAAGATTAGTTTTAATTTTGTAGTTTTGCAAACTAAAATTCACGCAAAATTAAACAATTTTTAAAAAATATAATTTCTATTGTATTGATTACAACTGTGCTGCTGCCCTTTGCAGTACAGTTTGATCATTCATTTAAAAAGCATGAACATTCAGTTTGTAAAGCTCAAAATATCATACATTTTGATGCCCATGAAATTGACTGTTCCGTTTTTCATTTTAGGATAAATACCCTTAAAATTGATTTTTCTACCGAAGTTCATTTTGCTAAAAATGAACTAACTGAAGAAAAAATAATAACTGCGGAAGCACAAACAGCTTTAGCAAAATTTCACTACAAATCCTCCAGAGCACCACCATTTTTATTGACGTAGAAACTGAATTACAATTTTTATCAATATAAAAAACTACAAATGAAATTATATATATCTATCCTATTTTCAATAGGATTCATCTTATTTGCGCAATCGCAAAACAAAATATCAGGCAAAATTACCAATAGCCAAAACGAGCCTTTATTGGGTGTCACGGTTTATATTGAAGAACTTCAAAAAGGAACTTCAACCAATGAAAATGGTACATACGAATTAACCAATTTACCCAGTAATGCCATCAAAATGACTGTTGCTTACATCGGCTATAAAACCCAGGTAAAAAACATTGCATTATCAGCAAAAGAAACCACGCTAAATTTCACTTTGGAAGAAGCTGTATTTAAAATGGATGAAGTTATTGTATCCACGGTTTTTAACAAATTGCAATCACAAAACGTGATGAAGGTGGAACATGAAAGCATTAAAACCTTACAACGAAAAGGAACCTCAACACTTATTGAAGGACTCACAACCATCCCTGGTGTTTCGCAAGTTTCTACAGGAACTTCCATAGGAAAACCGGTAATTCGCGGGTTAAGCGGCAATCGTGTTTTGGTATATTCACAAGGCGTTAGAATTGAAAATCAGCAGTTTGGAGATGAGCACGGCTTGGGCTTAAACGATTCAGGAATAGAAAGCGTTGAAGTGATTAAAGGTCCGGCCTCTTTGCTTTACGGTTCCGATGCTTTGGGCGGCGTTTTGTATTTTATTCCGGAAAAATTTGCTGAAGCCAACACTTTTGTTGCCAATTTTGATCAGAAATTATTTTCGAACACTGCCGGCAGCAATACTTCAATAGGTTTAAAAACCTCTTCTGAAAATTGGAAATTCTTGGCAAGAGGAAGTTACAATACGCATTCAGATTATAAAATTTCAGGTGGAGATCGCGTAACAAACACACGTTACAATGAAACTGATTTTAAAACAGGAGTTGGTTACAGCGATTCTAAAATCTCCAGTGTTTTTAGATACAATTACAACAAATTGGATTTGGGAATGCCTGAGGATGGTGTTGCTGAACAAACAACAAGCAAAGGGACTTTATACCCAAAACAAGGCATTTTTAATCACTTATTAAGCTTTAACAATATTTTGTTTTTCTCAAAATCGAAATTGGATGTTGATTTAAGTTATATTTCAAACGACAGAAGTGAGTTTGAAGAAAGCGATGTTGCCGATTTACAAATGAAATTGAAAACGTTTAATTACGATGCAAAATACCATTTGCCAAAATACGGCAATCTAGAAACCATCTTAGGAATTCAGGGAATGCACCAAAACAACAAAAATTTTGGAGAAGAATATTTAATTCCTGATGCACTTACCAATGATTTAGGTTTTTTCGGAACCATCAATTACGAGTGGAACTCCAATGTAATATTGGCCGGATTGCGTTTCGACAACAGAGCCATTTCTACAGAAGCCAATGGAGAAATTGGCGAAGAAGGTTCATTTGAAGCCATTGATAAATCGTATAACAGTTTTAATGCCTCATTGGGTTATAAAACCAATTTAAATGACAATTTAATAGTTCGTTTAAATGTCGCAACCGGATTTAGAGCGCCAAATTTGGCTGAACTATCCTCTAATGGCGTTCATGAAGGAACCAACAGATATGAAATTGGAAACAGCAATTTAAAAACTGAGCAAAACATACAAACCGATTTAAATATTGAATACAACACTGACCATTTTGAATTTTTTGCGAATGGTTTTTACAATCACGTGAACAATTATATTTACACCTCACCAACTGGTGAAATGAGAGAAGACAATGATGTTTTTAAGTATATTCAAAATGACGCAAAATTATATGGCGGTGAAATTGGCGTACATTTTCATCCGCATCCTTTTGATTGGTTGCATATAGAAAGCAGTTTTGAAACGGTAACCGGAGAAAAAAGAGACGGTGATTATTTGCCATTAATTCCTGCCAACAATTGGAACAATACGTTAAGAACAGAATTTAACATTAAAAATTGGCTGACCGATGGGTTTGCCTCATTGAATGTTTCAAGCACCTTCAAACAAAATAAAGTAAGCGGATTTGAAACTGCATCCAAAGGATATTCTTTGGTAAATATTGGTTTTGGAGGCGCTGTTAAATTTGGAAAAACAAATTTTGACCTCAACATAAATGCCAACAATTTATTTGATGAAAGTTATATAGCCCACCTGTCGCGCCTAAAAGCAGATGACATTCCTAATATTGGAAGAAATTTTATAGTAGGAGTTAAATTTAATTTATAATCAACTCAAATACAAAACATTAAAAGCCTTTTGAAAATTTCAAAAGGCTTTTTTTATTTTAACATACAAAAAAATGCTTCTTTTAGCTATTATATATTACCATTTGTCTTTTTCATTACCAATTTATAATTAGGTTTTCAAAAACTTTGAATTAAATACAAATCGCTTTAAACATTTAAAAATCAGGCGTTAAAACTTATTTTTTTTGTAACTTTAAGTCCAGAAACTGTAAATTCTTTCCAAATGAATAGAACAGGTCTTTTAAACAAGCTTTGGGAGTTTCAAAATAAGTTTGGTTATATTTCAGAAAGTGCTATTGCGCAAATTGCCCAAAAATTAAACGTTTCAAAAATAGAGATCGAAGGCGTGGTTTCATTTTACCATTTTTTCCACCGCCAACCCACAGGAAAATACATCATTTATTTAAACAACAGCATTATTTCAGAGTTTAAAGGATTTGAACAAATAAAAGCTGCTTTTGAAAAAGAAACAGGATGCACTTTTGGCTGTTATGGTGAAAATCCGCTGTTTTCGCTTTTCGAAACTTCCTGCATCGGATTAAGCGATCAGGAACCTGCAGCATTGATCAACTTTTATCCGTTTAGCAATTTAACGCCCGAAAAAGTAAAAACCATTATTCAACAACTGAAAAACGGAAATTCATTGCATTTTATTTCAAGCAATCCAACCAGTAAAATACAATACTTACCTCCCGAAGACAAAACAATTTTCTATCGAAAATACGAAATGGGAATTGCCCTGAAAAAATTAAAAAACCATACGCCTGATGAGGTTTTAAATCTTATTTCAGCAGCCAATCTCGAAGGTCGCGGCGGCGCTTTTTTCCCAACAGCCAAAAAGTGGAAAAGCAGCAAAGAAAGTTCCACTTCAAAAAAATACATTATCTGCAATGCTGATGAAGGAGAACCAGGAACATTTAAAGACAAATCGTTGCTTAACAACCTATCCGGATTGGTTATTGAAGGAATGATTGTGGCGGCTTACATTTCTGGTGCTGCCACCGGTTTTATTTATTTGCGTGCTGAATACATGTATTTGCTTGAAAAATTAGAAAATACCCTTCTTGAATTTCAAGAAAATAACCTTTTAGGGAACGATATCCTTGGCATTCCAAAATTTAATTTTAACATCCAAATTCAGGTTGGTGCAGGCGCTTATGTTTGCGGCGAAGAATCGGCTTTAATTGAATCTTTGGAAGGAAAACGAGGCGAAGCAAGAATTAAAAAATATTACCCTACGGAATATGGTTATTTAGGCTGCTCTACCATCGTAAACAATGTGGAAACTTTTGCCATGGCTGCCCGCATCATTGAACTGGGCATCCATTATATTTCAACCATCGGCACCAAAGAAAGTAAAGGAACAAAAGTGTTGAGTATTGCTGGCGATGTTGCAAAACCGGGAATTTATGAAATTGAATGGGGAATGACCGTGAAAGAAATTTTACACCTCTGCCAGGCCACATCACCTCATTTTGTTCAAATTAGCGGTCCGTCGGGCATCTGCATCAACAACACCGAATTTGATCGTAAAATATGTAAGGAAGATTTAATCTGCGCCGGTTCTATTATGGTTTTTAACAATTTCAGAAGCATCACAAAAATTTTGGAGAACTACACCAAATTTTTTAAAGAGGAATCTTGCGGTGTTTGCACGCCTTGCCGCGCCGGAAATCAGATTTTACACGAAAAAATCAAGAAAATTAAAAAAGGGATTTGTACCTCGCAGGATTTAGAAGAAATTAAGGAATGGGGTAAAATCATCAAACTCACCAGCAGGTGCGGATTGGGACAGTTTTCCGCAAACACACTTGTGATGGCCCTCGATAAGTTTGAAGGATATTTCAACCAAAAAATTATAAAAACCAATGAAAATTTAAACGTGGAATTTGATATGGAAGCCGCTGTTTATAACTATGATTCTTTGATAAAGGATACACAATGAAAGTTAAAAGTTAAAAGTTAAAGGTTAAAA
>JAUSOJ010000235.1 GCA_030656195.1 Lutibacter sp. | reverse complement strand
TGGGAAAATATAATGAAATATCCCACACTTCATTGGATAGCGCAAACAATGCCATCTTCGTTTTTTTTAAGGATTACTACAAAAAAATTAATCTGGAAACTTTTGAAATCGACAGCGTAAAAATTGTTGTTGACCCTCAATTTGAATTTAAGGGTGCTTATCCGGTATTGGTGAATTCAAACTATTATTTTGTGAATACTCATGGCGGAATTGTTTACAAATTGCAGAATGATACAATTAAGCGTATTGACAATTCCTTTAACCACAAAATGCAAATCAATTCTAACATCTTTGTTTATGATGATAAAATTGTAAGGTATGGCGGTTATGGTTTTTGGAGTGCCCGAAATTTTTTCACTTATTTTGATTCAGATTTATTGGAATGGGAAACCCTAAGTCCGGTTAATTCTAAAGAAGTGCCCAAAGGAACTTTTGACGGATTGTATTTATTGGACAAAGACGACGCTTATATTTTTAACGGCAAAAGTATTGACGATTTTAACAAGACTGAAATGTATTTTAACAATGAAGTGTGGAAATACAATTTTAAATTGAAAACTTGGAGTTATTTGGGAACGAGTGACGTAATTGATTTGATTCATTTTCCAAATCCAATAATTTATAAAAAATCTTTATTGGTGAATGGTACCAATGAGATTACAGCCATTGACTTGACAAATAACAAATTGACAAAATTTAAACACGGAAAATATTCACATAATATTATTAGCTCATTAAATCATTATTTTTTGAATGACCGCTTTTATTTTTTCTCTTATAAAGCAAATAATAATAAATATACTAATAATGTCTATTTCAGAAGTGCTAGTGAAAATGAATTTATCGGTGATTTTGTTTCTGCACAAGCATTTTACAGCAATCATAATTTGTTAAAAGGATCATTTTCATTGGTTGCATTTTTGATGTTCAGTGCTTTGTTGGCTAATTTTGGACTGAAGCAATTCAAAAAAAGGAAAAAAATTGTTTTGTTGGATAATGGCTTGCGTTATCAAAATAAATTTATTGAATTTGATCAAAAAGCGATGGAAATTTTGCAGTTGTTGGTTTCCTGCGAAGCGGTAAGCTCTCATCAAATTTTAAGCATTGTTGAAGAAAACCAATACAGTGCTGCTCATAACGAACGAATAAAAGTCCAAAAACTCGATGAAATTAACCTAAAAATTAAAACGTTGATTGGTTTAAGCGATGATATTATCCAATCAAAAAAATCTGAAGTTGATAAAAGAATACGACAGTATTTCATCACTAAGAATTTGTTTTTTCTGTCTAAAAAAGACCGCTTAAAATAATTTTCAATCCCACCAATTTAGTAATGTCGGCTATTTGCAATTTTATTAGCAAATTTGCATACCTATATTTTATAAATGACTAAAAACACACTTCCTGTTTCAAACGATAATGAGCAAGAGCAACTGTTGCTGAAAGCCAAAATCAACCTTTTGCAAAAGGAACTGAATGACATTGAACAAAAAACAGCTGCTTTTGAAGCTGTTTTGCGTTCGCATTTAAGCAATGAACTAATTGAAGAACAAGAGTTAACTGTACTTTACAAAAAAGTGCAACTGGCAAAAAAGGAAAAACGTTTTGCGCAAAAAAAGAAGGGAAAAAACTTTAAGGATTTGGAGGGCTTGAAAGTGATTGCAAAAAATACTGCAAACACCTCAAGTGAAGACGAACAAAAGGAAAAAAAACGCTTGTACCGCGAAGCGATGCTTTTTGTGCATCCAGATAAATTTTCGATGCACGACGAAAAAATTGACTTGGCAACAGAAGTGACCACCAAATTGATTGAAATTTACCAATCCGGCAATTTGGCCGAACTTCAAATTTTTCACACACACATTTTTAGTGGGAATGCGATGATGCATTTTTCTGAAAATTCTGAAAAAATAAGCAATAACAAAGAAGATTCTTATTTACAAAATGAGGTTGAAAAATTGGAAAAACAGTTACAAATCGCCAAAACCAAACACACCTATAAAGTGCTGACGGAATATGAAAATCCGCTGACGTTTATAGATGAGTTAAAGGAATATTATCAGGACCGAATTTTTAAACTTAAAAAACGAACCAGAAAAGCCAATATGTTTGATTTGTAGTTTTCCAGCAGTTATTATTTTACTGAAATTCCTTTTTTGTTTGTGTTACAACTTAATTTTTAATCCGCCGTTGATTACAAATCCGTCAACTGGGGCATAAATATCCCGAAATGTCGGGTTGGTAATGGTGCCGGTATAAATGGTGTCGAATTTTGTTTGTCGGGTATCCCCGAAATTTTCAAAATTGATAAAAATTGAAAACGAATCCCAAATTTTTTCAACCATAAACCCAAACAGCCAATATTCTTTGCCTTTAGCTCCGTCATTTAGTTTTTGCGGACTAAAATAATAAGCTTCTAAGCCCATTTTTAAAGAATCTTCAATTTCATACATCAATACATTATTGAGCCTGTGCTTTGCCACCAAGGGAAATTTTGTTGATTCTCCGTTGTAATGCTCCTTCACATCTGCCAAAGTGTAACCCACAAAAAGTTTTAAGTCGCCATAAGTCAGTTTTACATTTGTTTCAATTCCTTTGGTGTCAATAGCGCCTTTTGGTTGCTGAAATTGATATGAATTTTCACTGGTTGGCATCAGTATTAACGGATTTTTAATTTCCGTATAAAAAAACAAGGTATTGATGCTAAAAGCCATGTTGTCTGAAAGAGAGGTTCTATAATTGATGTCAAAATTTCCGCCGACAGATTTCTCGGCTTCTGTATTTGAAACGTCAATGGGCAATACATTTCTAAACTGAATTCGTTCTGCATCTTCCGTAAAAACGGTTGGGGTTTTGTAGCCCAAACCGCCGCCAAGTCTCAGCGATAATTTCGGATTCACTTTTAAAAGTCCGGAAATTCTTGGCAATGCAAAAAATCCATATTCGTTTTGGTAGTCGCCGCGTAAACCAGTTTCAAGAATAAATTTTTCGGTGGCATTCCAGGTGTTTTGAACAAATCCGCCAAAAGTTGTGTAATGGTAATCCACAGTTTCAGATACGTCAAATTGATCCTGGGTAAATTTGTCTGTCCATAAATTTAAACCGGAAATCCATTCAGAATTTTCAACTTTGTAATGGTAGGTTGCTTCATTAAAAGAAGACAATTGAACTCCCGAAAATTTAAAACTCGGAATTTCAATGGATCTGTCATAATAACTCAAGCTGTTTTTAAATGACCATTTTGAGTTGTCGTTAATGGTATGGTCAAGTCCCAACTGGGCACTGTAACGGTTGGTATTATTCTTCTCAAAATAACTATGTGTTTCATCGCCATTGTTTTCAATATATTTTATATCGCCGCCAATGCGTTTTTCAATCGTGGTATTTACACCGGCATTTAACGTGGTTTTATCATTGAAATACACAAATAATTTAGGATTGACCGTATATCTTGTAAATTCAGGAATTGCGGTAAAACCAATATCGGAAGGGTCGTAAGCTGTTCCGGCATTGTAGGATGCAAATATTGTTGTGCCAATTTTATCATTTTTTTTCGCGTAAAATCCGCTTACATCCAAACCCAATGCAGAAGTTCCGTTAAGCATAAAACTTAATTCTCTTTCTTCTTCCGGTGTTTTTGAAACAAGATTTACCAATCCGGCAATCGCGCCGCCGCCATAAAGTGTTGAGGAAGCGCCTTTAATCACTTCCACCTGTTTTAAGTCGAGAGGCGCTATTTGCAACAAACTTAATCCGCCGGAAAAACCTGCATAAAGCGGATAGCCATCTTTTAATATTTGCGTGTATTTTCCGTCGAGTCCTTGAATTCTAATGCTTGAATTGTAACTTGTGGCCGATGTTTGCTGCGTTTGAATACCCGTGCTTTCGTTCAGCATCATGCGGATATCGCCAGGTTTCATATTTCCTTTTTCTTCCAGCTCTTCGCCCGAAATGGCTTCTATTCTTGTTGGAATATTGTCTATTGTTCTGCTTGAACGGGTAGAAGAAATGACCACTTCTTCCAGTTCTTCGCCTTCAGCAGCCGAAAGCAAAATTATAAATGGTTCGGTTTGAATCAAAGGAAAAAGAAAAGTGTTCTTTTTTTCCTGATAACCCACATAACTAAAAATGATGGTTTGTTTTCCGTCGGGAATATTTTTAATTTCCAGATAACCGTTTTGGTCGGCACTTGCGCCATTGGTGGTGCCTTGTAAAATTGCGGTTGCGCCCAAAAGAAATTGTTTGCTTTCGCTGTCTTTGATGATGGCTTTAAAGGTATGTTGTCCAAAAGCCAACGAAGTATATATGATTGCCAAAAAAGGCAAGATAAATTTTTTCATTTTAAAATGATTAAGTAAATAATTTAAGATTGGGTTAAACGGGGAAATACACCACAAATAAAAGTGATGAAGTCCGCTAATTTTATCATTAACTTATTTTTGGCGGTTGCCATATCTTATCAAAAAAATCATCAAAAAATTGGGGTTTGTAAATTGGAACAAAATGATTTTCAACAGTAGGGATTTCAGCAACGTCAATCTGCAAATTTGTAAAAACAAAACCTATACAAGTACCGCAGTTAAGAAATGGAGAACAGGGATTGCAATCGCCTTCTTCCGCAGGTTCTTGTGAATGATTGTAAGCATTTTCAGTGATTGTCTCATCAATGCAGCCATCATCCGAGCAGCAAGGAACCACCGAAAGGAAAAAAACGTATAATGACAAGATGAAACAAAGTGTTTTCATAGTTGCAAATATAACAAATATTTGTGCGGACATAAAAATGTTGATGATTGTGCTGATGCTTCCAATAAAATTATTTGCAAGGTCTTTTATGATTTAAATTGAAAATACTAAGTCAAACCAAATTGTATAGAAGCTGAGTCAATTTAGGGAAAAGTAGTTTTTTATTTAATAAATATGCAATGGGGAATTTTCAACATTACAAACTGTAAAGCAGTAATTCCTCTTCATCATCGGGCATTTTTATGATATTTACGTATTTAAGTCCCAATTTTTCTATGAGTTTTTGTGAGGCTATATTTTCTTTGGTGGTGATGGCGCTGATGCGTTTAATATGAAACTCTTTAATGCCAACTTCCAGTAATTTTGCCGCACTTTCATAACCATAGCCCAAATTTTCGTAAGCCGGCAACAAGGCAAAGCCAATATCTACGCCTTCCAAACCTTCCCGGTCATACAAACCGCAAGTGCCTATTTTATGGTTGTCAACTTTTCTGATTAAGGTATAATTTCCATAACCAAGTTTTTCCAGTTGTGGCGTCATTCTTTCTTTGATATATGTTTTGGCATCTTCAACCGATTTTACATTTCTGTCACCAATATTTTTAAACCATTTGGGCGTATTCACCAATTCAAAAATGAATTCGGCATCATCTGAAGTGGTTGGCTGTAAAATTAACCGCTCGGTTTCAAAGTGTTTGTAGGTTTTCATTTTCAATAGGTGCTTAAGGTTTCGAATTTGCAGCACTTGCTACGCCAAACAAGTCGGATGGACGTTCCGTAAAAGTATCATTAAATAAAAAGACGGTAAAGAAAATGTAAGCGATAAATGCAAAAACGATTAGGATTTGTATCAAAGATGTTTTCTGAATTTCTTGTCTTGATTTTACATCACACACTTCACCAGGGCAGTATTGTGCTTTTTCTTTATAAAACAAAGTATAAAATTTGCATCCCAAACAAATGCCAAACGCCGATTCAAAGAATAAGAAAATAAGACAAATAAAACAGATAATTCCTGTAATTGGGCTATAAGTATTCGCAACCACCAAAAGAATAAACATGGTAGCGGCCAAAATCACCCCAATGATCCAAGCAAACTTTTTTTGCGCAGCACCAACATATTCGGGAACTTGATTCCTCACAATTAAACGCCCAATGATTAAAGAAGGGGCAAATTTAGGATTCACAAAGACTCTTATAACAATATCAGCAAGGAAAATGGTAACGGCGTATTTTAGCATTGAAAAATCGCCTTTTAGAATTACAATCATTATTGAAATCAACATCATTAAAAATAGCAATCCGGCCGCCGCTCTTATTTCTCGTTCGTTTAAAACAGGAATGGCATATCCGTCCACTTCTTCCCCAAATTTTATGACTTTATTCATGGTCTGATTTTTTTATTTAATTTGACGTTTGTAACTAATTTTTGTTACAAAAGTAAAATTAGTCAAAACTTGATTGTAATGAATTACTGATATTGAATATAAATGGGTTTGGGTGTAAATTTCAATAACTCTTCGGGCGAATACATTTTCCAATTATTTTTATTGTCGTTTTTATAAAATAACTTAAAGCCGGTAAATTGCACAGGTTCTCTATAAATATATCTCAGGTAGGTAGATCTTTTTAAAATTTTAGAGCCAAATCCGTCCATATCCATCACAACCTGAACTTCGGGCACTATTTTTATGTTTTTGTAATTGGTCACCATTCCTTGCGTAAATCGGTGTACGACCAACACTTTTGGAGGCAGGTTATTTTCTCGGACCAAGTTTGCCAAAATATCAATCGCATCATTGATGTCCGAGGCATCAAAAGTTCCAATTTTGGTGCCGGGAACATGGCCATTTTTTAAGGAAAATTCAGGATCAATTCCCAAATGAACGTTGGGCAGTTTAAGATAAGTTTCCAGCGCAGTAACTTCATCTTTAATATTGCTGTGACCAACCTGAACATCCAAAAAAACCAAAGCATCAATAGATTTTGCCCAATTTAGGATGGTGTCTATTTGTTTGAAAGGCATTCGCAAACGGTGCAAATTTGCTTTTCCTGGCTTGGTTTGGGCTGTGACAGCGATGTAGTGCAAGGCTGGAATTGTTTTTGTCGTTGGATCGGCGGCTTGCCAATTGGCGACTTCGCCTTGCAGTTTTTTAAGCATTTCATCTTTTGGCAATTCGCCTAAAATTCCCATTCTTTTGGAATACAGATTTCCGTAAAAGGCAATAATTCTGTTGTACGGCAAAACCGCTCCAGGCAATGGATATGGGGTTTTTACAGGCCAAAATCCGGTGGTGTCGTTATTGGATAAAGCCAACATTCTTTGGTTGTAGTCGACCGTATCGATTTCGGAAATTTTCTTTTCCGGGGCAGCGATGGTTTTTACGGTGTCTTTTTTGTCATCTTCTATGATTGGTTCCTCCTGCGCTTTGCCTTTATTGCAACTGCTGAAAAACAATAGTGAAAAGAGAAGTAATAATGAAGGAAATGTGAGGAACGACTTTATCATACTGTTTATATTGAATTGCTTTTTTCGGATTGCAAGTAAACGATTGTACACCATTTATCAACGTAAAAATAGAAGAATTTTACACCATAGCAATATTTTTATTGGAAGTTTGTAATAAATTCAATAACGCGGATTAGTAATCCTTATAAGCGCTGAAAGAAATACAGATTGTAATCCGCCAAATTGGGTTTTTATGATATCAGTTTTAAATATTTTCTTCAATTAAAGCAACTAAATTACCCTCAGAGCTATTAATTGATATAATGTTTCCTTCTTTATTAATTAAAATTTTTGTGGGTATTCCCTCAATTTTGTAATTTTTCACTACAACATTTTCAATATCATACAAAACATTGAATGAATAATTATTATCTTTAATATATTTAGCAACATTTAGCTTCGTTTCGGTAGGTTTAGTTCTTTCCCAAGTATTTATGAAAAAGAATTCAATATTACGATCTTTATATTTAGTCACTAATTCTTGCATTTTTGGAAATGAAGCCCGGCAAGGTCCACACCAAGTTGCCCAAAAATCCAACACCACCATTTTTCCTTTATAATCAGATAGTTTAACATTTTCCCCTTTTAGGTTTGTTAAGTTAAAATCTATGGCTTTAATATCTCCATATATTTTTATAAGTTCTTCTTTGGATTTTTGAGTCGCTAATTTTAAAGCATTTGATTTAATTTTTTCAAATTCATCTTCAGGAAGATTTAATTTTTTATAAATTTCCTGAAGATGGTTTATCATTATTTTTGAATCTACTCCAGCAGACAATTGTTTCTCTAAATAATCTTTTGCATATGCTGAACCTTTTGCTTTTTCGGCGATACTTGCATATCTTTCTTTTCCACCAGTATCTAATTCATCTTGAAGGGCAATTTCATGCTCGTACTGAAAAGCCAAATCGTAATTTTTTTGTTTATACAATATAAGCGCATAGGTATCAGAAAATGTATTATACATTCCTATAAACTGGCTTGATTGTTCATTTTCACGTGGATTTAGCATTCTGTTTTTTACAATATCTACTGTTTTTTTTGATATTTTCTCTGCAAAATTTAAATCAGTTCCCGCACTTGTTAAATCTTGTCCGGATAATTCCCAAGCATAATTGTTATAAGTATTTGTAATATATAATTTGTCAGAAATAAGATTTTCATACTTGTCTAAGTTTAAAGTGTCTTTATTTTTCAAATAGTTACCAATTAGTAATGCGTAAAATTGGTCCTTTATTTTTTCGGAGTAATCATTAAAATTTTCAGTATAATTTTTTAAACCATCTAAAATATATTGTTCAGTTTTATCCTTTTCACCATAAAATGTATTAAAAAAATTTCTTTTTGCCAATTCTCCCTTTGGATATTTTTCTAAGATTAATTTTATGAGTTTATCTTTTTCATTAAACATTTCGAGTAATGCATAATATTCTGAAGCAAAAATTAGACTTTTTTCATTATTTTTTAATGCCAAAATATTTGCACGTTTTATTAATTCAGGCT
>JAUSOJ010000231.1 GCA_030656195.1 Lutibacter sp. | reverse complement strand
GCCATTATTTGCGACCGCGGCGACCGTTATTTGTCTTCAGATTTATTTGAATAGGTTTATTAACTTATTTCTTGGTACCTAAATCAGTACATTCTAACTTAAATTTTTCTTTGTGAATCTTTGTATTTCTTTGTGAATCTTTGTGTTATCATTATTTCACTGAGTTATTTAAAGGTGACACAGAGATACACAGAGGTTTATTATATATTCTGTTTACCTGGTTTTATATATTTATAATTTAGAAACAGTCTACCTGAGTTATTCCTTGTTTAAATTGCTTGTAAAAGCCTTTTATTGTATTTTTGCACCTCAGAAAATTTTAATTTCTACACATGAAAAAAATTCAAATGGTTGACTTACAAAGTCAGTACGCAAATATTCAAGATCAAATAGATTCAAAAATAGCAGACGTATTAAAATCTGCAGCTTATATCAACGGACCAGAGGTTCATTCCTTCCAAAAAGGACTGGAAAATTACTTGGGCGCAAAACATGTGATTCCTTGTGCCAATGGCACTGACGCACTTCAAATCGCGATGATGGGATTGGGATTAAAACCCGGTGATGAAGTCATTACTGCCGATTTCACCTTTGCCGCAACCGTTGAGGTTATCGCTTTGCTTCAGTTAACACCGGTTTTGGTTGATGTTGATCCAGTGGATTTCAATATTTCCATAGAAGCCATCAAAAAAGCGATCACGCCAAAAACAAAAGCCATTGTGCCTGTCCATTTGTTTGGAAAAGTGGCCAATATGGAAGCCATTATGGAAATTGCCAAAGAACACAATTTGTTTGTGATTGAAGACAATGCCCAGGCAATTGGCGCTACTTACACTTTTAAAGACGGCAGCAAAAAGAAAGCGGGAACCATAAGCCATGTGGCTTCAACCTCGTTTTTTCCTTCAAAAAATTTAGGCTGTTATGGCGATGGCGGTGCTATTTTTACCAATGATGATGATTTGGCCCATAACATCAGAGGTATTGTAAATCACGGAATGTATGTGCGTTACCACCACGATGTGGTTGGCGTAAATTCTCGTCTAGACAGTATCCAAGCCGCTGTTTTAAATGTAAAACTTCCACATTTGGACGCTTACAACAAAGCACGTCAGGCAGCTGCCAGAAAGTACAATGTGGCTTTCGCCCATGAAAAAAATATCATCACGCCGGTCATTTGCGAAAATTGTGATTGCCACGTTTTCCATCAATATACTTTAAAGGTTTTGAATACAGACAGGGATGCTTTGGTGAATTTCTTAAATGAAAACAACATTCCTTGCGGCGTTTATTATCCGATTCCATTGCACTCGCAAAAAGCCTATGCCGATACAAGATATGATGAAGCCGATTTCCCTATTACCAATCAGTTGGTGAAAGAAGTGATTTCATTGCCGATGCACACCGAACTGGATGATGATCAAATCGATTTTATCACATCCAAAGTAATTGAATTTATAAACAAATAAAAACATGAAAGTACTCGTTACCGGAGGATTGGGTTTTATTGGTTCGCATACCGTTGTTGCATTGCAGCAAGAAGGGTTTGAAGTGGTTATTATCGATAATTTATCGAATTCAACCATTGACGTGCTTGATAAAATAACGTCAATCACCAACCAAAAACCGGAATATCACAACATCGATTTACGGGATAAAACTGCGGTTAAAACCTTTTTTGCCAACAATGCCGTTGATGGGGTCATTCATTTTGCGGCTTCAAAAGCTGTGGGCGAAAGCGTACAAATGCCTTTGGAATATTATGAAAATAACATCAGTTCCCTGGTTTATCTGCTTCAGGAAATGACACTCAACAACATCCATAATTTTATTTTCAGTTCTTCTTGCACTGTTTACGGACAGGCCGATGAGCTTCCGATTACAGAAAACGCACCCATAAAACCTGCAGAATCGCCTTACGGAAACACCAAACAAATTGGCGAGGAAATCATAAAAGACACCACCAAAATATCCGATTTAAAAGCCATTGCCTTGCGTTATTTCAATCCGATAGGCGCCCATGAATCGGCTAAAATTGGAGAATTGCCCATTGGCGTTCCTCAAAATTTAATTCCGTTTGTTACCCAAACCGCTGCAGGATTCAGAAAAGAATTGTCTGTTTACGGCAATGATTATCCAACCCCAGACGGCACCGCCGTCAGAGATTATATTCATGTGGTGGATTTGGCAAAAGCGCATATTGTCGCTTTAAAAAGACTTCTGGAAAATAAAAACAAAGCTGCCTTTGAGGTATTTAATTTGGGTACGGGAAGAGGAAATTCGGTTTTGGAAGTGATCCAAACATTTGAAAAAGTCACCGGCAAAAAACTTAACTATAAATTTGTGGACAGACGGGAAGGCGACATCACAGCCGCTTATGCTGATACCACCATCGCCAACAAAGAACTGGGATGGAAAGCCGAGCTTTCTTTGGATGAGGCCCTGCTATCTGCATGGAAGTGGCAGCTTACGCTTAAAAGTTAAAAGTTAAAA
>JAUSOJ010000223.1 GCA_030656195.1 Lutibacter sp. | reverse complement strand
CATTATATTGCCTTGCCCGAACGCGGAAAGATTGGCGTTTTTAACAGAACCCATTATGAAAATGTGTTGGTTACGCGCGTTCATCCCGAATATGTTTTGGGTGAAAATATTCCTGCGGTGAAAAGTTTGGAAGATTTATCCGATGAATTTTACCATAAAAGAATGGATGAAATTAATGAATTTGAAAAAAATTTGGCGGCTAACGGAACCATTATTTTAAAATTCTTCCTTAATATTTCAAAATTGGAGCAAAAAAACAGACTTTTAAGAAGGTTGCGGTTTAAAGAAAAGAACTGGAAATTTTCTCCGGGTGATTTAAAGGAACGCAAACTTTGGGGTGACTATCAATCTTGTTATCAGGATTTACTGAATAAAACTTCAAAAGAGCATGCGCCTTGGTATATCATTCCTGCAGATGACAAGCCTTCGGCACGTTTTTTAGTGGCAAATATTATTGTGGAAACCTTAAAAAAATACGATTTTAAAGAACCTGAATTGCCCGAAAAATACCAACTTGAAATCGAAAATTATAAAGAACAATTGGCGAGCGAGTAAGCTTTTTAAAGACTCAAATTTTTGTTAAAATGTTTATAAAACTATTTTTCAAGTTTGTAAATCGTACCTTACAAATGGTATCTTTACCGATAAATAATTCAAAAAAACTATGGAATTAAAATTAAAAAAACCAATCATATTTTTTGATTTGGAAACAACCGGAATTAATATCGCCAAAGACAGAATTGTTGAAATTTCTATTTTAAAAGTTTTTCCAAACGGCAATAAAGAAAGCAAAACCTGGTTGGTAAATCCGGAAATGGAAATTCCAAAAGAAGCTTCCGACATTCACGGGATTACCAATGAAAAAGTGGTTACGGAGCCTACATTCAATGAATTGGCGCCAAAAGTGAGCGAAATGATAGCAGGTTGTGATTTGGCAGGATTTAATTCAAACCGATTTGACATTCCGTTGTTGGCAGAAGAAATGTTGCGAGCCAATGTCGATTTTAGCATGAAAAATAGAGATTCCATCGATGTTCAGGTGATATTTCATAAAAAGGAGGAAAGAACTTTAAGTGCCGGTTATCAATTTTATTGCGGAGGAAGTTTGGAAAATGCGCATTCAGCCGAGGCTGACACCAATGCAACTTATGAAATTTTATTGGCGCAGCTGGAAAAATACGATGATTTGGAAAATGATGTTCAATTTTTAAACAATTTTTCAACCCATATTAAGAGAGCTGATTTGGCAGGTTTTATATTGTTTAATGAAGAAAATGAAGAAGTTTTTACTTTCGGAAAATACAAAGGCTATAAAGTTGAGAAAGTGTTGAGAGATGATAAAGGGTATTATTCTTGGATTCAAAATGCCGATTTTCCTTTGTATACCAAAAAAGTTTTGGGTGAAATAAGAGATCGTGTTTTTCCAAAAAAGGAAGAAGCAACCCTTGAAGATTTAAAAAATAAATTCAATCAAAAAATATAATATGTTAGTAAATTTTGAAAGTTTGGCCAGCACCTCGAAAATTTGGATTTACCAATCCAACAGAGAGTTTTCAGCGCAGGAAGTAGCCGAAATAAGCCGCGATCTGGAAAATTTTATAGGAAAGTGGAAACGGCATGGAGAAGATTTAAAAGCGTCTTACCTAATAAAATACAATCAGTTTATTGTAGTTGCAGTTGATGAAAATTACCAGGAAGTTTCAGGCTGTTCCATTGATGCTTCAGTCAATTTAATGAAGCAATTTGAACAAAGATTTGCCATTGATTTAACCAATAAATTAAATATTTCATTTAAAGACAATAACAATATCAATGTGGTGAGCATGGCTAATTTTCAAAACTATGCCAAGCAGCAAAAAATCACTTCAAATACCGTTGTTTTTAACAATATGATCACCAATAAGGCCGATTTTGAACAAAATTGGGAAGTAACGGCCGACAAAAGTTGGCATAAACGGTTTTTATCAATGAATAATTAATGATGAATAATTAAAATTTATTTTCTTTTATTGTTGAATTAAATTTACACACACTCCAAAAAAAAATTCCTAATAATTTTTGGTTTCATTATTGATACTAATGTTTTTTAAGTAAATTTTCAATCCAATAATTCCTCAATTCTAAATAAATGATTAAAAAAATAGCACTCTTTATTTTCCTGCTGAATTTTGTTTTTTCGGAAGCTCAAAATAATGATCC
>JAUSOJ010000217.1 GCA_030656195.1 Lutibacter sp. | reverse complement strand
CCCGGCAACTGGGAAGTTGTGTACGGGAAAGAATCAATGATGGATGTGTTAAATGCCTATAATACGCCGGTAATTGCACAAAATATGTATCATGAAAAAGACGGAAAACGACTTTTTCCTCCTTATTGGATTAAGGAAATTGAAGGGATTAAACTTGGTTTTATCGGGATAAACGACCCGGATGTTCCCCTGCGCCAAAATCCAATTTTTAGCGAAGGAATGACATTTAGCGGATTGGATGAAAGCATAGAGATGCTCATTAATAAGGTTAAAAATGAAGAAAAAGTAGCTGTTTTATTCCTGGTTACACATATGGGAATTTTTAAACAGGTAGAATTGTCCAATAATGAAATAGCAAAAAACGTGGATTATATTTTAGGGAATGATACCCACGAAAGAGTGCGCAAACCTATAGAAGGAAAATATGCCAAAGTAACAGAGCCTGGTGCTTTCGGTTCTTTTGTCGGGAAATTAAATCTGTATTTTATGGATGGAAAACTTGTAAAAGACGATTATGAATTAATGGATGTGGATCCTGAAAAATATACGGCAGATGCAGAAATTCAGGCACTGGTTGATAAAGCCAAAGCGCCTTATAAGGAACATTTGGAAACCGTGATTGGCTATACCAACACGCCAATGTATCGTTATTTAACTGTTGAAAATCCGACGGATAATTTTATTACCGATGCTGCCCGATGGAAAACAGGTGCAGATATCGCCATATCCAACGGTTTTAGATTTGGAAATCCCATAGTGCCGGTAAACGGAAAACCTGCGCCTATTACACGGGCTAATTTGTGGAATTTAATTCCGGTCAATGAAAAGATAAAAACAGGAAAAGCCACCGGAAAACAGATTAAAGCCTGGCTGGAGCGGGAAATGCACAATACCTTCGCCCAAAATCCCACCGAGCGGTTTGGTGGCTGGCTGGTTCGGTTTTCAGGAATGGAAGTTGATTTTAGCAGTGAGGCACCAAGAGGCCAACGCGTAAATTCGGTTAAAGTGAAGGGACAGGAAATGCAGGATGATGCATATTATACCATCTCGGCCTGCGTTCGTCCCGGCGATCCTCTGGATAATTTATGCCGGATTCCAAATGTGAAAGATGTTGCCGTAAAAGATTATACCATTCACGACGTGCTGGAGGAGTATTTAAAGTTAAAATCCCCAATCTCTCCAACAATAGAAGCCAGGGCATATGCTGATGATTTAGGTCCGTTCTCTTTTTCCACCGTTCCGGGAACTGATTATAAATTTCAATAGCAATATTTGGATTTGGTGATTAACCTAAATTCAATTATACATACCCAATTGGCGGGAATTATCTGATGACATCCATCTTAATAGTAACATTCATAGTCTTTAAAATTGCCGTGTAGATAACTTCAATCTGCCCTTCTCATTGAAGAAAAAAGTGATCAAAAAATTTCACAAAAAGCCCGTAAAATATAATTTTTACGGGCTTTTTAATTATTGCAATCCGCAAAAAAACTATTAAATATTGGCTAACACTAAAACCAATAAAAAAGGTGTGCACAAATGTTTTAAGAATCCATGCAATTGAGAAATATGCTTAAAAAATGGCCAACATTTAAATAGTGAATTAAAAACTTAAATTAAAAGTTTCTTAGCGATTACTTTGTTATTTTTGCCGAAGATTTATTTTAAAATGCCATTAAAAAAAAAGCAACGCGCTGCCTTAAGTACCTATTTCTTTTTATCGGGTTTATGTTTTGCCACATGGGCCTCGCGAATTCCAACCATAAAAGATTTTTTTAATTTCAACGAAGCGGAACTAGGCACCGTGTTACTGTCAATGCCAATTAGTTCACTTATTGGATTGCCAATTTCAGGCTGGCTTGTTTCAAAATTTGACAGTCGTTTGCCTTTAATTGTGGCAATGATGTTTTTAACAATGGCGCTTTCATTTATTGGTTTTGCCGACACTCCGTTTTTGCTGGTAGCGGCGCTTAGTTTATATTCTTTTAGTTCGCGTATTTTATATATTTCAATGAATACACAATCCATTACCATTCAAAAAAAATATACAAAAAAAATTGTGGGCTCTTTTCACGGTCTTTGGAGCACTGGTGGATTAATAGGTGTCGTATTTTCAACCATTATGGTAAAATATAATGTTCCTTTACATACACACTTAACCATAATAGCAGTATTTATCGCAATCTTTTCCTTATTGGTGTTCTCCTATACACTTAAAAATGATAAATCAACTTTTGGCAATAAATTAATTTTCGGAAAACCCGATCCTTTTATTTTTTATTTAGGGTTACTGGTCTTTTTTGCCGCAATTTGTGAAGGAGGAATGTTCGACTGGAGTGGTGTTTATTTTAAAGAAGTGATCAATGAGCCAATTTTTACCTATGGCTATTTATTATTTATGGCAGCTATGGCATTTTCCAGATTTTATTCAGACAGATTAATGGATGCTATCGGATTGAAAAAAACATATATTTTTAGTTCGCTATTAATTGCTGTCGGTATTTTATTGGCGATAACATTCCCCTACTTCTATCCGGCATTGATAGGTTTTTGCTTGGTAGGTTTGGGAACGGCCGCCATTTTTCCAATGACATTTATGCTTGCGGGAACCTCAAAAAAATATTCACCGGGAATGGCAATTTCAATCATATCAACCTACGCTACGGTTGGAATGCTTATTGGTCCGCCATTGGTAGGCTATGTGGCACATGCATTTAGCTTAAAGAATGCCTTTTATATTTTTGTCTTTGCAGGTTTGTTATTTATTCCTTTATCTCAATTATTCTTTAAACATCAAAAAAAAATTAATAGCTAGTATAAGCTTTTATTAAAGTTCTGTTGACAAAATAAAATATCACAAACGTTGACTATTATCAACATATAATGCATTTATAGAAAATACCCCCATGTTTTTTGCCTAAATTTTAGCAAAAAAACATGATTAATATGCGTTCTAAATAGCAATAAAATTATAAAGTCCTTCTGAGACTATTAATGATAAACTGCTATATTTGAATCAATTTTATAAAACGCAGCAAACAACTATGCTAAAATCAAGTGAGTTTGAAAAGTCCAATCCAAAATAATTTGTGATGTCTTTAAAGAAATTAATGCATCTTTTGGCCAACTTATTTCCGAATTCCGATTTAGGGGACAATCCTGCGGCTGTAAAAATTTTTCACAGAATGAGTGTGGTGAAAGATTTTTTTGTCTTTAAAAAATTCAATAAAAATAAAGGATGGCCAGTTGCACCAGGCAATTATGTAATTGGAAACCACAACGGACAAATAGCCGTTTGCACCTTAACCACCGATGCGTTAATCAATCAAATAGCGCAATGGAAAAACGTGGCGATTGTTGGCAAAGTGTACACACCAAATCTGGGGATTGAAAAAATAATTTTAAATACCGTTTCCAACCCAAATATCAGATTTCTTTTGGTCTGTGGTAAAGATTCTCCAGTTTTCCACGCAGGGCAAGCGCTGCAATCACTTTTTCAAAACGGAATTGACAAGGAAAAAAGAATTATCAATGCAGTTGGCCATTATCCTGTTTTGCGCAATTTATCGGCTAAAAAAATAAACCAATTTTTGGAACAGATTGAATTGGTGGATTGTTTGGAAGAAAAAAATATAGAAATATTGCATCAAAAAATGTTGGAATTAAGCAAAATGAATAAAAAACCATTCTCAAAAAATAGCGGCATAGCGCAAACAGAAATAGTTTCGGAACAAGCCGAATTCACAATTTTAAAACCCGGCGGCAAGCGAATTCCTTTAGACTATGACCACAAAGGATTTTTTGTGATCACCACCGATGCAGAAAAAAAACAGATCACCGTAAAACATTATTTTAAAGACAATAAACCCGGATACCTCATCCAAGGGCATTCCGCAGAAGCCATCTTACTCAGCCTTTTGCAAAACGAGCTGGTTTCACAATTAAGTCATGCTGGCTATTTGGGCGCAGAATTAAGTAAAGCAGAAACCGCCTTAAAATTGAATTTAAAATATGAACAGGACCAATCATTAAAAAATTCCAATTTAAATGATTGAGCGTAAATATTTTTATTTTGAAATAGGGATCGCCACATCAAATAAGCACAAAAATTATTTAATGCCTTCATTGTATAAATCTACGTTATTGAATAAGTTTTTTTATTAAATTTGATTGTATAAGATTGTTGTTGCGGAAATAATGATCTTATATTAACCAATTAAAATTAATAAATAAAAATTGCTGGCTTTTATTTGAATATTATGGATCGACACAACGACAAAACCAAAGAGGAACTTATAATTGAATTAAAAGAATTACAGCAAGAATTAAACGCTCTTAAATCAGCCAACAAAAAAGTCAAATCCAATAAGACTTCGCTTGAGAATGAGGAACGCTATCGATATTTATTCGAAAGAAATCCGCAACCTATGTGGGTATACGACATTGAATCACTTAGTTTTCTCGATATAAATAATGCAGCCATACGTCATTATGGGTATTCAAAAGAAGAATTTCTTGGTATGACTTTAAAGGATATTCGTCCCAAAGAAGATATTGAAGCCCTTCAAAAAGATATTGAACTCACACACCAAGCCTACAATTTAGCAGGCGAATGGCGGCATTTAAAGAAGAATGGCAAAATCATTTTTGTTGAAATTATTTCTCACGCTATAACATTTAATAATCGCAAAGCCAGGCATGTAATGGCAAATGACATTACATTGCAAAAGAAGGCTCTCGAGGACAGAACTGAAGCCCTAATGCTTTACAATGCTTTGATTGATCAGGCTGGAGATGCTTTTTTTGTGCATGACTTTGATGGAAAATTTATTGAAGTTAATCAACAGGCTTGTGACACTTTGGGTTATTCAAAGGAAGAACTTCTTAAGCTTTCGGTTGCTGATGTTGAAATAGACTTCGATTTAAAAAGCGCGAAAAAAGAATGGGTAAAGATTGAAAGAGGCCATAAATTTACAGTTTACGGTAACCATATACGTAAAGACGGAACTGCTTTCCCTGTGGAAGTGCGCTTTGGATGTGCTCAATGGAAAGGCCAAAAATTATTCCTTGCATTGGCACGTGACATCACCGAGCGAAATAAGGCAGAAGAATCTTTACGTCAAAGTGAAGAGAATTTGTACATCACACTTAACTCCATCGGCGATGGCGT
>JAUSOJ010000211.1 GCA_030656195.1 Lutibacter sp. | reverse complement strand
TAAATATCCTCAAATTATTACTGAACCTGAACCGATAAAATAATAGCATATTATGAGTAAATTTAAAAAGAAGAAAAAAGGTTTACCTGCAATTTCTACGGCATCTTTACCTGATATTGTATTTATGTTATTGTTCTTTTTCATGGTGTCCACCACAATGAGAGAAACCGACTTATTGATTAAAAAACCGGCACTCCCTGTGGCTAGCGAAGTAAAAAAACTGGAACTTAAGAGTTTGGTAAGTACTATTTACGTTGGTAAATCTAAAGACACCAGAATTTCTGGAGATAAAATACAAGTAAACGATAAGATAGTGGAAGTTAAAGACATTCCAAGTTTTATCTTTTCCGAAAGGGCTTTAAGAAAAGAAGATGAGGTTAAATTTATGACCACTTCCATTAAAGCAGATAAGGAAGCCAGTGTTGGTACAATTTTAGACATTAAGGAACAATTAAGAGACATAAATGCATTAAAAATTAGTTTCTCAACAGCGAAAGGAAACGATTTAAGCAGCAATTACAAATAGTAATTAGTAGTATTTATAACATTATTAAAAATAAAAAGACAATCAATTGATATTTGGTTGTCTTTTTTTTCTTTTTATAAAGTACCTTTGATTTATGAGTAAGTATTTGTTAATAGCATTTTTCCTTTTATATGCCTTGAAACCGCTGGCACAGGTGAACAATGATTCTATAATTGATTATAAATATTTGGAAGATCAGTTATATCTGTCATTAAACTACACAATTTTAGGCAATAAACCGGCCACAATTTCACAGAAAGGATTTTCAGGCGGATTTTCTCTCGGATTTGTAAAAGACTTACCAATAAATGAACAAAGGAACCTTGGATTTGGAGTAGGCGTTGGCTATGCCTATAATGTTTACGTTCAGGATTTGAAAATTTCCAGGGAAAATCAGACAACGGTATTTGAACTGGCTGAAGAATATAAAACCAACAGGTTTGGGATTCACTCCATTGAATTACCTCTTGAATTTAGATGGAGAACATCAACACCCGAAAAATATACTTTTTGGCGGGTGTATGGTGGAGCTAAATTAGCCTATTTAGCTTCGGCTAAAACAAAATTTATTGATTCCGATGTAGTGTTAACAACTAAAAACATTCCAGAGTTTAACAGATTTCAATATGGAGCCACTTTAGCTGCCGGATATGGAAATTGGAACCTTTATTTTTATTATGGTTTAAGCCCCTTATTTAAAAATGCCGTATTTAATGATAAAAAAATTGATTTAAAAGACATCAATATTGGTCTGAAGTTCTACATTATGTAAATAAGGTAAACAACAAATTGCGAAACAATTCCAATAACTCCTCCCAACAACACTTCATTTAATTGATGTGCACGCAATTTTAACCTTGCAGATGCAACCATTCCAAGCAAAACAAATAACACTGCCAGTATGGTGATGATGTTTATTTTATAGAAATAGCTAAAATAAATTAAAAATCCGATGAGGCCGGAAACGCCCAAAGTATGCAGACTTATTTTAATTTTCAAATACAGAAATATGGATATGCATATTAAACTTAATCCATACCCAAAAAAGAAGAGGGCTAAAATATCAACTATTGTCGATTTATAAAGCCAATGCCCAATAATAAATGAGATAGAAATAAACAGCAATAGCGGGAATTTTCGTTCTTCAATGGTTACCATATGGTAACTGTTTATCATTTCAAAGCGTTTTAAAAGCCATAATAATAAGATTGGGAAAATATAAGTCCCAATAAAAATTACTGCCAAGATGAGATACTCTTGGGGTTTAAAAATAAATTTCGGAATAAAAAGAAAAAACAAGATTGCGCCAACTGTTGGGAAATTGATAGGATGAAAGAAATAGGAAATAAATTTTGAAAATCTCATAGTTTTTTTACGGCAATTTGCTAAAATATTTTTCTTAACCGGGCAACTGGGATGTCTAATTGTTCCCTGTATTTTGCGATTGTTCTTCTTGCAATGGGATATCCTTTTTCCTTTAAAATTAAAGCTAATTTATCATCGGTTAAAGGTTTCTTTTTATCTTCTTTTTTTATGACAGTTTCCAAAATATTTTTTATTTCTCTTGTAGAAACATCTTCTCCCTGATCATTTTTCATCGATTCAGAGAAAAATTCCTTGATTAATTTTGTTCCATAAGGTGTAGAGACATATTTACTGCTGGCGACGCGGGAAACGGTAGAAACATCCATTTCAATGACATCAGCGATATCTTTTAAGATCATGGGTTTTAGTTTGCGTTCATCACCCGTTAAAAAATATTCTTTTTGATGCCGCATAATGGCATTCATATTTAAAAGCAAAGTTTGCTGGCGTTGTTTTATGGCATCAATAAACCATTTTGCAGCATCCAATTTGTGCTTGATAAACATGACGGCTTCTTTTTGGGATTTTGATTTTTCACTGGAATCCTTATAGCCGTGCATTAAATTGTTATATTCGTTTGAAACGTGCAGTTCTGGCGCATTTCTTGAATTAAGCGTAAGTTCCAATTCGCCATCAACAATTCTGATGGTAAAATCGGGCACAATTTGTTCCGTTATTTTGCTGTTGCCAACAAAGGAACCACCCGGTTTAGGATTCAGTTTTTCAATTTGTTTTATGGCATCTTTTAATGCTTCTTCGGAGACGTGAAACTTTTGCAATAACTTGTTGTAATGTTTTTTTACAAAATGTTCAAAACCGTTTTCTAAGATGTCAATTGCCAGATTTATGGCTGGTTTTTCTTCTTTGCGTTTTAATTGGATGATTAAGCACTCTCTTAAATCCCGAGCTCCAACACCGGCGGGATCCAATTGCTGAACCATTTTAAGCAAACGCTCCAATTCTTCTTTGGTGGTATAAACATTTTCAGTAAAGGCCAAATCATCTAAAATATCGACCAAATCTCGGCGAATATAACCGCTGTCATCAATGCTTCCAATCAAAAAATCAGTGATAATTTCTTCTTCCTCTGTTAAACGATAGGTATTTATCTGATTTTTTAAATGTTGTGTAAATGATGGACCGGAAGCAAAAGGTATATCTTTTTCTTCATCATCTGACGAATAGTTGTTGGCTTGCGTTTTATAATTTGGAATTTCATCATCACTTAAATATTCATCAATATTGATGTCATCGGCGTTGATGCTTTCATTTCCGGTGTCGTCATACTCATCATAAGTGTCGCTTAACTGCGAATTATCATAGTCTTCAGCGTTTTCATCTTGAATTTCTAAAGCCGGATTTTCTTCTAATTCTTGTTTTAGGCGTTGTTCAAATTCTTGCGTAGGCAATTGAATCAACTTCATGAGTTGAATTTGTTGCGGAGATAATTTCTGCGATAATTTGAATTGTAAACCTTGTTTAAGCATAAATTATTTTGCTTTTTATAAAAATACGAAAAAAACACCTCATTTACTAAATGAAGTCATTTTTGACAATTAATTATTAGAATTCTGCATTTTGTGGCGTTCTTGGATAAGGGATTACATCTCTTATGTTGCCCATACCTGTGGTAAACTGCACCAAACGTTCAAACCCAAGTCCGAATCCACTATGCACTGCCGTTCCAAATTTACGGGTATCTAAATACCACCATAATTCTTTTTCATCAATGCCAAGATCTTTCATTTTTTGTGTTAAAACGTCCAAACGCTCTTCACGTTGGCTTCCGCCAACAATTTCACCAATTCCAGGGAATAAAACATCCATAGCCCTTACGGTTTTTCCGTCATCATTTAAACGCATATAAAATGCTTTAATTTTTGCAGGATAATCGTATAAAATTACCGGACATTTAAAGTGTTTTTCAACCAAAAATCGTTCATGTTCACTTTGAAGATCGGTGCCCCATTCTTCTATCAAATATTGAAACTTTTTCTTTTTGTTGGGTGTTGAATTTTTTAAGATATCGATGGCTTCCGTGTAACTTACGCGAATAAAATTATTTTCGACAATGAAGTTCAGTTTTTCAATAAGGCTCATTTCACTGCGTTCCAATGCGGGTTTCAACTTATCTTCCTCCGCCAATCGGTCGTTTAAAAATGCCAAATCGTCTTTACAGTTTTTTAAAACATAGGAAATAACCGATTTTATAAAATCTTCTGCCAAGTCCATATTGTCATCCAAATTATTGAAAGCAACTTCAGGCTCAATCATCCAAAATTCGGCCAAATGACGTGTTGTATTCGAGTTTTCAGCCCTAAATGTTGGTCCGAAAGTATATACTTTTCCCAAAGCCATCGCGTAGGTTTCGGCTTCTAATTGTCCCGATACCGTTAAATTGGTTAGTTTTCCGAAGAAATCTTTAGAATAATCAATTTTTCCCGCTTCATTTCTTGGCGGATTGTTGGCATCAAGCGTTGTTACGTTAAACATTTCTCCAGCGCCTTCAGCATCAGAGCCTGTAATTATCGGTGCATGAAAATTGTAAAATCCGTTTTTTGTAAAATATTTATGAACGGCAAAAGACAATGCCGAACGCACGCGCATTACCGCACTAAAAGTATTAGTTCTGATACGCAAATGCGCATTTTCGCGTAAAAATTCGAAACTGTGTTTTTTAGGTTGAATTGGATATTCTTCGGGATTTGAATCACCTAGAATTTCAATTTCTGAAATTTGGATTTCAACATTTTGGCCTTTACCCAAGCTTTCCGTCAATATTCCTTTTACGGATATTGCCGCGCCAGTTGTAATGCGTTTTAAAATGCGTTCATCGGTATTTTCAAAATCAACAATACATTGAATGGTATTAATGGTTGACCCGTCATTTAACGCAATAAAACGATTGGCCCTAAATGTTCTAACCCAACCTTTAAGGTTTACTTCTTGTGAAAAATTGGTTGATTTTAAAAGTTCAGCCACATTGCTTCTAGTCATATTCTAAATTTTTTTCGTTGCAAAGATACGGTTTCAATTGATAATTAAAAAGTCAAAATTCCCCGAAAGCCTAAAGGTGGGAACATTTAATTTGAGGCAGTTGCATATTTGGTTTGTTCTTATCCTAATAGCCAAAACTTCTCCTAATAATTTCAAAACTAAGAAATTTCATCCTAATTTTCCCCTTCGGGGGGTAGGGGGCTTTTTTATTTATCGCCATTATCATCATCTGAGTCAAGAATAGCAATAGTTGGCTCTTTAAAATCTTCTTTATTTGCAATGTTTTTTTCTAATGAAAGCAACAATGATGGCAGCAGCAATAAGTTAGAAACCATCGCAAATAATAAAGTTACAGAAACCAAACCGCCTAAAGCGATGGTGCCTCCAAAGCTTGATGCCGTGAATACCAAAAATCCGAAGAACAGCACAATAGAAGTATAAAGCATACTCACGCCAGTTTCACGCAGCGCATTGTAAACCGATTGTTTTATTCTCCAATTATTGGCCTTTAATTCCTGTCGGTATTTGGCCAAAAAATGAATGGTATCATCGACCGAAATTCCAAAGGCGATACTAAAAACCAAGATGGTCGATGGTTTTATGGGAATTCCCAAATACCCCATTAATCCAGCCGTTATTAAAAGTGGAAAAATGTTTGGGATTAATGAAATTAAGATCATTTTGAAGGAGCGAAACAGGAATGCCATAAAAATAGCTATCAGAAAAATAGCCAAGGAAAGTGAAATGACCAAATTATGGATTAAATAATTGGTTCCTTTTAAAAATACCAATGCCTTACCAGTCATAGATACATGGTAATTTTCTTTTGGAAATTCTTTGTCTATTTTTTGTTGCAAACGTTCTTCAATAATTTCCATTTTATCGGTACCAATATCCTTCATAAAAGTTGTTATACGGGCGTATCTGCCTGTAGAATCAACATAACTGTCCAATAAATTGGTGTTTGAAGTTGCATTTTTGGCGTATGATAATATCCAGTTTTTCTCCTGGTTGGTAGGTAGTTGATAAAATTTCGGATTACCTCCGTAAAATGCTTGTTTTGAATATTTTACAATATTTAGAACGGAAATTGGTTTTGATAATTGCGGAATTTCATCGATGGTTTCTTCCAGTTCGTTCATTCGCTTTAGCGTTCCCAAATTCATAACACCGTTTTCTTTTTTGGTGTCAATAATTATTTCTAAGGGCATAATACCGCCAAATTCTTTTTCAAAAAATACAATATCTTTAAAAAATTGTTTGCCTTTTGGCATGTCTTCAATTAAACTGCCTGAAACTTTAATGGTAAAAATTCCAATCATGCTCACAATAATCAGTATAATTGTGCTGGCATAAACGGCTATTCTATGATTTCGCACAATAGATTCCATCCATTTTACAAAAACCTCAATCCATCTTCTTTCCAAATGTTTTAAATGCTTTTCTTTTGGCAAAGGCATAAAACTATACACAATAGGAATAACGAATAAAGCAATCAAAAATATGCCGATAATATTGATGGAAGCAATAATCCCAAACTCTTTTAAAAGCTGACTTTTGGTAAAAATAAAGGTTGCAAAGCCGGATGCTGTGGTAACATTGGTCATTAAAGTGGCATTTCCAACTTTTGAAATGACCCGTTGCAATGATTTTGCCTGATTTCCGTGTTTTTTTACTTCTTGTTGGTATTTATTAATCAGAAATATGGCATTTGGAACACCAATTACAATAATTAAAGGCGGAATTAAGGCCATTAAAACCGAAATTTCGTAGCGGAATAAACCTATAAATCCGAAGGCCCAAATAACGCCAATGGTTACTACCAAAAGCGTAATCATTGTTGCCCTTATGGAGCGGAAAAAGAAAAAGAAGATTAAGGAGGTAACTGCCAGTGCTAAACCAACAAAAAGCCCAATTTCATCAATGATATTTTGGGAATTCATGGTGCGGATATATGGCATTCCTGAAATCCGGACATCAATATTGCTTTCTGCTTCAAATTGGTCAATAGCAGGATTTAATACATTGAAAATAAAATCTTTACGGGCAGGTGTGTTTA
Organism: Lutibacter sp.; assembly: GCA_030656195.1. Taxonomy (GTDB): domain Bacteria; phylum Bacteroidota; class Bacteroidia; order Flavobacteriales; family Flavobacteriaceae; genus Lutibacter. The sequence continues at coordinate 7,550 of JAUSOJ010000211.1, read as the reverse complement.
CAATTTCTTTTTTTAAATAGATAACAGACCTTATGGTTCCTGATTTTTTATTGAATAAGATGTTATCATAAAAAGGAAGATTTTCAAAAAGTTCGGTTTTAATTTTTACAATTTCTTCCTGGGTTTTTGGCTCATCTGTGTAAAGTGGCACAAAATCGAATTTTTCTAGATCAGGGTTTTTTTTCAGTTCCTTAATATCGCCAATGGCAACGGTAAAGTCAACTTCGGGAAGTTGGTTCAGTTTCTTGGTTAGATGATTCCAGTCGTTAAAATTTTTTGGCGTAAAAAGGGCAGGATCCTCAACTGCTAAAATGATCAGATTGCCTTCTTCTCCAAAAAGTTTTAGGAATTTGTTGTATTCTATATTGACTTTATGATTTTCGGGAAGTAAATTGGCTTCTGTGGAAGAAATGCGAATGTATTGCATTTGCGAAGCCAAAAAATATGTAAAACCGGCAATTATAACTAGGATTAGATACCTTCTCTTTAAAATAAAACGCGTAAGTTTTGTCCAAAAATCCATTAAAAAAATTTCTGCAAAGGTATTAAAATAGTTCGGCCTATAAGTATTTGATTCTTAAAATCTCAGTTTGATATTGTAGGTTATTTTTACGGCTAAATTGTCGCTCCATTCTGGGTTTTTATAAGCGCCATATCTATAAAATGCGCTTAAGCCAAATCCTTTAAACATATTTGTTAATTCTAAACCACTTTCAAAATACCCTTTTTTTAAACTTTTAAAAACCAATCCATTTTGATACTGGGGATCTTGGATGTCGCCAATCGCCGCCCTGGTTACAAAGACCAATTGTGGTTTAAATTTTTTGCCGAATTCAAAAGGTTTTAATTCGTGTTTTAAGTGAATTGCCGCAAACTTGTCCGATATAAATTCATTATAGCCCATTGTTTCAAAACTCATGGTGCCGGCTAAAGTTACACGTTTTATCCAAGGATTTTTATAGGTATAATTGGGCGTTGAATTAAATAGATGGGAGATGGGCGCATCACCAAAAACGATACCGCCTTCCATTAAAAATGAAGTTTTGGCTTTCAGAAATCGTTTTATTTCATGAACCGCCCTAAAATTTAGCTGGGTAAAATTGAAATCGCTGTTTAGCACATTTTCAAAACTTCGGGTCAATTGAAACGTATATTGCGGAAATTCATTTTTAATGGTCAATTTACCAATAGGGGAATTCATATAATCACTGTTGGGATTGTATTGAAAACCAAAAATGGCCGTTGTCAACATATATTCTGATAAATTTTTATTGGACGAAATAAATTGATAATCAAAGGTAGGTTTATAATCACCTGTGCTTAATTGAAGCACCGCCTCTAAATTTGAACGAAGGTCATGTTTTAAAAATGCGCTTACCGTATGATAATTGTAAAATTTATCAATATTTACATTCCTTGGATTTAGAGGCGAAAAAGATGCGTTTTTTGCGATAAAATTTAAAGATCCCGCTTCAATTAAATCATTTGAGTAAGCGGCACCAATCCAGGTATTTGTATTTTTATTTAATCGAAATGAGGGCGCAATATGATATTTAAAATCTTCGTCTTTTGATCCATAGGCCAAATAAGATTCAAGTTTAAAAGTACTAGAAAAATTCGAATTTGTTTCACCTCCAAAACCAAGTCTTATCCCTTCATAATTATTAAAATTGATTACTTTACCCAAACTTATATTGAAATATTTTGTTGGAAACGCACCTTTTAAAAGGTTTCTGGCAAAATTAACTTTTTTATCTACTTTTTCAATTTTCGCAACACTGTCTATTATTTTGTAAGTATTTTCATCTCTTAGCGAAACGGAATCAGTTCTGTACTTGTTCCAAAAATCATCTTGTTTTTTGTACGCATCATCATTAAATTGGATGGTTGGCGCTGTGTTTTTTACTTTAAGGGGTTTATTTATTTCTATATTTGAATTAAAAGCTTCAGAAATAAAATAAACAAGATCTCCTTCACTTTCTGTTTTGGTGGAAATTATGGAGTCATTTTTTTTCGATTCCCCAAATTTTACGGAGCCTCCAAATCCAAATAAAGAAACAGGCTCTTTATTATCTCCTTTCTTCAAAACAATATTCATGTCTTGGGGAAACCAAATAGTATTGGATTTTAGATAACTGTAATTTTGGGTTGCCTTCACATTTACGGCACCTTTAAGTTCGGCGATGGCTTTTGTAAGGGCAAAACTTTGATTGTCAATATATAAAACACCTTCAATGCCTAAAGTTTCTTTAAATTCTTTCGGTTTAAAATAAATAAGAATTGAATTTCCCGATGCTGTTTTTACAGTATCCAATATTTTGTAATTGTAATGTTTTAGGGCGTTATCGGCAATAGGATTGACATATTTTGTTCCGGCAATGACGTAGAATTCATTATAAAACGAAAAATCCTGAAATGTAATCGCCAAAAACTCATAAATAGGTTGTTTTAAACCTGCCATTCTTGAAGCCAACACCACTTCTGTTTTGTTTTTTCCCTCTTGAAATTGATATTCAGAAATTTTTTCTGAAATGTATAAGTGTGATTTGTCTATTTCCTTTTTAAATTTGAAATTGGAAGAATCCAATTTTTTAAATCGCTTTTCGCCTCCTTTTAACACAAAAACAGAATCTATGTTTTCATTAATAGAATCGGGGTTTGCCGTGACCAATATTTTGGTGTAAGTGTTAAATTTGAAAGAATTCAACGACTTTTCAATATTATTCTTTGATTTATTTTTGATGGTATTCCTAATAATTTGCAAGGCCGGATTTTCTCTGGCAATTATTTGGACTTCCCTTAAGCTTTCAGTTTTTGGATTTAAAGCTATTTTTATAAACTTCTCATTTTTGGAAATTGGTACAATAACCGATTCATAGCCAACATAGGAAATGCTTAATTGCGTTACTGATTTTGTTGATTTTATTAAAAATTTACCCTCAACATCGGTCAATGTTCCAAAATTTGAGGAAGTTGTAATTGTGGCAAATGGCAACGGCTGGTTATTTTTGCTGTCCGTGACAATTCCCTGAATTTGGTTTTGTGAAATAGACAAAAAAGGAATGAATAAGAATAAAAACAGGAGCTTCTTCATATAATATTTTTTTCGATACGCGAATGCAAATATATGATAATAAAAAAGCACTCAGAGAGCGCTTTGATTTTTTTGATAAGTTTAATTTTTAGGAACATTAAACTTTCATAATTTCCTGATCCTTAATTTTATAATGATTGTCAACTTCAACAATAAATGAATCCGTTAATTTTTGAATGCTTATTTCGGCATTGGCTTTCATATCTTCAGAAACTTCAGCTTTTTTAATCTCGCTCATTGCTTCTCTTCGCCCATTTCTTATGCTCACTTTTGCAAATTCAGTGGCAACTTTTGCTTGTTTGGAAAGTTCTCTTCGTCTTTCTTCTGTTAAAACTGGCACATTAATAATGATAATGTCGCCATTATTCATTGGATTAAAGCCCAAATTTGCCAGCATAATCGCTTTCTCAATAGGGTGCAACATTTGTTTTTCCCAAGGCTGAACGGTTATGGTATGCGCATCCATAGTGCTTACGTTTGCAATTTGCGCTAACGGAGTTTGAGAGCCATAATAATCAACGTTAACATTCCCTAACATGGCCGGACTTGCTTTTCCCGCCCTGATATTTCTGAACTCTTTTTCTAAATGCAGAATTGAATTTTGCATCAATTCCTTTGTGCTATCTATTATAAAGTCTAATTCTTCATCCATAACTGTTCAAATAAATTTTAGGTTTATTTATCAACTTTTGTTCCAATATTTTCTCCTGAAATCACTTTTACTAAATTTCCTTCTACATTCATGTCAAAAATAATAATGGGTAAATTATTTTCCTGACTTAAAGTAAATGCAGTTGTATCCATTATTTTCAACCCTTTGCTTAAAACATCTTTAAAAGTTATGGTATCAAATTTAATGGCGTCTTTGTTTATTTCTGGGTCCGATGTGTAGATTCCATCAACACGTGTACCTTTTAAAATAACATCGGCACTAATTTCTATGGCTCTTAAAACTGCGGCTGTATCTGTGGTGAAATAGGGATTTCCCGTTCCTCCTCCAAAAATAACCACACGACCTTTTTCCAAATGGCGAACTGCTCTTCTTTTGATAAAAGGTTCAGCAACCTGTTCCATTTTAATGGCGGTTAGTAATCTGGTTTTTATGCCAATGGCTTCAATAGCGCTTTGTAAAGCCAAACCATTTATAATGGTGGCAAGCATTCCCATATAATCTGCCTGAACCCTGTCAATGCCGTTACTTGCTCCAGCAACGCCTCTAAAAATGTTTCCGCCTCCAATTACAATGGCAACTTCAATTCCGTTGTCTACAATTTTTTTGATTTCTTCAGCATAGGCCGATAAACGTTTTGGATCTATACCGTATTGGCGATCACCCATAAGTGCTTCACCACTTAATTTTAGCAGAATTCTTTTATAAGCCATAATTTATTTAAAAGTTATGCAAATATAAGAAATATTGTAGAAGTAAAAAGGCAATGTTGATGATCAGTAAAAATTGTAAAGATGTTTTTGCTCAATTTTTTGTTGAAGTATTTTATTTTGGTTGAAAAGCAAAAAAAAACTCGCTGATAAGCGAGTTTTTTAAAGGTATATGATGAACAATTATGCTAACGAAACTCTTTTGAAGTCGGTAACAGTAACGCCAATTGTTTTTACGTAATCAGCAACAGTCATTTTGTCATCTTTGATGAAAACTTGGTCTAAAAGACAAAGTTCTTGGTCTAACGTTGTGTTGTCAGAAAGAAATCTTTCTAATTTTCCCGGAAGAATTTTATCCCAAATTGCTTCAGGTTTGCCTTCAGCTTTAAGTTCTGCTTTTAAATCTTCTTTGGCTTTTTCAATAATTTCATCTGTCAATTGCATTCTGGAAATGTAAACTGGCACATGTTTAAGGGTTTTACCCAATCGGCCAAGTTCAATATTCTCTTTTTCGATCACTGCAATTCTTGCTTCAGTTTCAGAAGCTACAAAATTAGGATCGAAATCTTTGTAAGACAACGTTTTTGCGCCCATTGCGGCTGCTTGCATAGAAATATCTCTTGCAACAACACTTGCACCATCAACATTGTCAGACAATGCAGTAACTGCAGCAATTTTATTTCCTGCGTGAATGTAAGAACCTACAAATTTACCGGTCACTTTTTCAAAAGCGCCAATTTCCAGTTTTTCACCAATAACACCAGTTTGCTCGATTAATTTTTCAGCAACGGTCATTCCTTCAAAGTCAGCATTTAAAAAATCTTCTTTTGAATTATAGTCGATTGCGATTTCAGCAAATTTGGTAGCTAAAGCAACAAATGCGTCGTTTTTAGCAACAAAATCAGTTTCACAGTTTAATGAAACGATTACACCAACGGTGTTGTCGGCGTTAACTTTTGCAATAACAGCGCCTTCACTAGAATCTCTATCAGCTCTGTTTGCGGCAACTTTTTGCCCTTTTTTACGCAAAATTTCAATTGCTTTATCTAAATCACCTTCGGCTTCAACAAGTGCATTTTTGCAATCCATCATGCCAGCTCCGGTAGCTTTTCTTAAATTATTTACTTCTGCGGCTGTAATTTGTGCCATTTTATTTAATATTTTTTATTGAATTTTAACATTCAAAAGTGATACATTAATTTAGTTTATTCTCCTTTTTCGTCAGCTTCTACTTCATCAGACGGTTTGTCTTTTGTTGTTTTTCTGTCAGACAAGCCTTCAGCGATAGCATCAACAATAAAACCTAAAACTTTATTGATTGATTTTGAAGCATCATCGTTTGATGGAATTACATAATCCAAACCTCTTGGGTCAGAGTTTGTGTCAACCATAGCGAAAATTGGAATATTTAAGTTTTTTGCCTCAGCAACGGCAATGTGTTCTTTTTTTACGTCAATTACAAAAATAGCACCAGGCAAACGAGTCATATCAGCAACTGAACCTAAGTTTTTTTCTAATTTTTCTCTCTGACGGTTGATTTGTAATTTTTCTCTTTTTGAAAGTGCATCAAAAGAACCATCAACTTTCATTCTGTCGATCACGGTCATTTTTTTAACAGCTTTTCTGATAGTCACAAAATTTGTCAACATTCCGCCAGGCCATCTTTCAGTGATGTATGGCATGTTGATGCTGGCAGATTTTTCTGCAATAATTTCTTTTGCTTGTTTTTTTGTGGCTACAAAAAGAATTTTTCTTCCTGAATTTGCAATTTTTTGAAGAGCCTCGGCAGCTTCATCAATTTTAGCTGCAGTTTTGTAAAGGTCGATAATGTGAATTCCATTACGTTCTCCATAAATATAAGGAGCCATGTTTGGATTCCATTTTCTTGTAAGGTGACCGAAGTGTACACCTGCGTCTAATAAGTCTTTAATTTCAATTTTTGTCATTTTGTTATTTAGTTTACGTTCCGTTGAGCTAGCAATAGGTAAGTAGCGGAAACCCGATCTTACCTATTTGGATGCTAAACTTTTGTCAATCATTGACTGATCAACGACAACTTTGTTATTAATTTTAATTTCAATGAACCACCAAAAAAATTGGTGAAGCAATTCAAATAAACGATTAACGTTTTGAGAATTGGAATTTTTTTCTTGCTTTCTTTTGACCGAATTTTTTACGTTCAACCATTCTTGGATCTCTTGTAAGCAATCCTTCTGGTTTAAGAATCAATCTGTTTTCAGCATTTAATTCAACCATAGCTCTTGAAAGCGCCAAACGAATAGCTTCTGCTTGTCCGGTGATTCCTCCTCCAAAAACATTTACTTTAATGTCAAATGAAGTTACGTGATCTGTTAAAGTAAGTGGCTGTAATACTTTATATTGTAAAGCGGCTGTTGTAAAGTAGTTTTCAAACGCTCTTTTGTTAATAGTGATGCTTCCGGTACCGTCAGAAACATAAACACGCGCAACTGCAGTTTTTCTTCTACCTATTTTGTGTATTATTTCCATGTCTATTTTAGATCGTTAAGGTTAATGGTTTTAGGTGTTTGAGCTGTTTGTTGGTGCTCAGTACCTGCATAAACATATAAATTTCTGAAAAGAGCGCTTCCTAATTTGTTTTTAGGTAACATTCCTTTTACTGCTTTTTCAATAAGACGGGTAGGGTCTTTATCGAACATTTCAATAGCAGTTAACGATCGTTGTCCTCCAGGATATCCAGTGTGACGAATATAGGTTTTGTCACCCCATTTTTTACCTGTTAGATTAATTTTGTCGGCGTTGATAACAACTACATTGTCTCCGCAATCTACGTGAGGCGTGTAATTTGTTTTGTATTTACCTCTGATTAGCATCGCTATTCCAGAAGCTATACGACCCAACGTTTGGCCGTCTGCATCAACCAATACCCACTCCTTAGTAACGGTATTTTTGTTAGCTGATACTGTTTTGTAACTTAATTTACTCACAATTAAATTCTTTGTTATAGTTAAACATTCATTTTTTGTCCCTAAAAAGGGAGTGCAAATGTACAAACTATTTTAGTGATAACAAATAGGGTTTTTGAAAAAAATTAAAA
>JAUSOJ010000199.1 GCA_030656195.1 Lutibacter sp. | reverse complement strand
AAACAACTTTTGAATCAACCGCTAAAATTTTATCATCCGATGTTTTTAACACTGGGTTTATTTCAAACAACGTAGCATCCGACTGCACAAAAGCGGTATATAAAGAAGTCACAAACTTGATCATTTCTTTTAACGCATTTCCAGACAATCCTAAATTAAAGGCAATTTTACGCGCCTGAAAAGCTTGCAATCCCAATAAAGGATCCATTTCTTCGGTAAAAATTAAATGAGGTGTTTTTTCGGCAACAGTTTCAATATCCATTCCGCCTTCGGTAGAATACATAATCATATTTTTTCCGGTGGCTCTGTTTAACAAAACCGACATATAATATTCTTCAGGTTCATTTGCTCCCGGATAATATACGTCTTCCGCAACCAAAACCTGATGCACTTTTTTTCCTTGAGGTGGTGTTTGAGGTGTGATCAACATCATCCCGATGATACTTTCATAAATTGATTCAACATCTTTTAAACTTTTGGCCAGTTTCACGCCGCCGCCTTTTCCTCGTCCGCCCGCATGAATTTGTGCTTTCACAACCCACCAGCCAGTTCCGGTTTCCACAGCCAATTGCTTTGCCGCGTCTACCGCTTTTAAATGGTTGTCGGCAACAATACCGCGTTGTATTCTTACGCCAAAACTACTTAGTAATTCTTTTCCTTGATATTCGTGTAAATTCATTAGAGATCGTGGTTTTTGTAAATATCAACAAATGTAGTAATCCTAACTTAAAATTTAACTTGTAAATGAAAAAAGTTTTAAAAAAATGAAGTAATTTAAACGTTTGTAAAGAATTAAAAATCAGCAAGTCTATTTTAGATTTTATTTAACTTTAAAAACTAAATATTATCAACAATAAATATCATTTTTGCTAACCTAGTTTGCTAATTTGTTCTAATTTTGAAATATCCAGTATTTCAATTTTTCTGTCCGAAACATTAATAATTCCTTCTCTATTGAATTTTGACAAGGTATTAATGACACTCTCTTTTGAGTAGCCTAACATATCTGCCAATTCCTTTCTAACCACAGGTAAAGTAAATGTTTTTGAATTATAAATTTCAACAAATTCTAATAATA
>JAUSOJ010000194.1 GCA_030656195.1 Lutibacter sp. | reverse complement strand
GCTGCTTTGGTAGGAATATATAAAGCATCTGTGAGCGATTTATATTTCCCATATGCCCGTCCGCAAGAAAACGGCTATAAAACCGATGTGCGTTGGATTACTTTCACCAATAGTGCTGGAAAAGGAATCAAAATTGAAGGGTCACAATTGTTAAGCTTTAGCGCGCACCATCAATATAACGACGATTTTGATGCAGGAGAAGCAAAAAGACAACGCCATACCACAGATATTGTAAAACGCAACTTTGTCAATCTTAATATTGATTACGGACAAACTGGTGTTGGAGGCGATAACAGTTGGGATCAAAAAGCCTTGGCACATAAAAAATACAGGATTTTGCCAGAGAATTTCAGCTATTCATATAAAATTATTCCATTGAACTAAAATACTGTCATAAAAATGAAAAGTCCATTGCAACTGCTGCTATTTGTTTTTTGTGCTCATTTAATGGCACAATCTGATTACAACAAATTCACGCCGGGTGAGTTATGGCTGGACAACAATGAGGTTCACATAAACGCGCACGGTGGCGGTTTTTTGTTTCATGATGAGATTTATTATTGGTTTGGCGAGCATAAAGTTGGAGGGGAATCGGGCAATAAAGCTATGGTTGGTGTGCACGCCTATAGCTCAAAAGATTTGTATAACTGGAAAGATGAAGGCATTGCTTTAAAAATGCTAGCTGATACTTTAAGCCTGCTGCAAATAGCCAGTGTTGTTGAACGTCCCAAAGTAATTTACAACAAAAAAACGCAGAAATTCGTAATGTGGTTTCATCATGAGTTAAAAGATCAAGGATATAAAGCCGCTTTAACGGGCGTTACTGTTTCTGATCATGTGACGGGGCCTTACGTTTACATCAATAGTTTTAGAATACATCCCAACGTTTTTCCATTAAATTTTTCAGAAGAACAATTTTTAAATGCTGAAATAATTGAAAATCGTGAAGATGAAAACTGGAAACAAAAAGTCATTGACGGCAGCTATTTTAAAAGAGATTTTGAAACTGGCCAAATGTCGAGAGATATGACACTTTTTGTTGATGATGATGAAATTGCTTATCATATTACAGCTTCCGAAGAAAACCACACCTTGTTGATTTCCAAATTATCAGATGATTACTTATCGTTATCAAATGAATATATAAGGGTTTTTCCTGGTGGAAGAAATGAAGCGCCCGCAATTTTTAAAAAGGACGGAAAATATTATATGTTTTCTTCCGGATTGACAGGATGGAAACCAAATCCGGGAAAATTAAGTGTTTCCGATAGCATGTTTGGAAATTGGACTTTTTTAGGAAATCCGTGCAAAGGAACTGATGAAGAAAATAATACCACTTTTTGGTCTCAAAGTACCTACGTGCTTCCTGTAGTTGGCAAAAAAGATGCTTTTATTTTTATGGCCGACAGATGGTTACCTGAAAACCACATTGATGGACGTTATATTTGGCTGCCCGTTGAATTTGAAAATGGAATACCTATTTTAAAATGGGTTGATTCCTGGGATTTAAGTTTTTTCGACAATTGATTGTTTAAAGTTAAAATTCAATAAATTGATTTATTTACACCCAAGCTTGATTTATTTACACTATTTAAAGTCGATTTATGTTTTTATATTTGACCTTAATTAAATAATCAGTTTTTAAGAACAACCATAGTCATTATTTACAAAAATTAGCCAACATTGTATCAGATAAAACATACCAAAGATTTAAAAAATAGTTTAAACTTTATAGAAATTGAAGATTTAAATAAAGCTTCTTATGCCAAAATACAGTTGAATTTAGGCGGAAGTTTACAAGAGCTCGTGCTGTTAAATCACCATCTTATAAAAGATTTGCATCCTTTAACGTATGATAACACGTTTGTTTCTGCTATTTTGTTTCCTTTTGCAAACAGAATTGCTGACGGCAGCTATGTTTATGAAAACAAAACCTATCAATTAAAAATAAATCAAGAAGAAGAAAACAATGCGTTACACGGATTGGTTTACAACAAAACATTTGAATTGATCCACCAAAAAACAACCCCAGAAAAAGCGGAGGTTTTACTGAGATTTGAAGAAATTGTTGATTCAGAAGGTTTTCCATTTACTTACTCTATTGATTTAACCTATATTCTAACTAAAGAAAGTCTAGATTTAAGGGTTTCCGTAAAAAATACCGACACTAAAACATTCCCATTTACCATAGGCTGGCATCCTTATTTTATCAGCCAAGATTTATCTAAAAGCGCAGTTCATTTTAAAAGTCGCAAAAAATACATTTTTGACAAAAGAAACATCACCCAAGGCATTGAGGAAATAGCTATTGACCGTACAATTTTTATTGAAGACAAATTTTTGGATGATTGTTTTGCTTTGGATGACAACGAAATAGGTTTTGATACGCCTCTTTACAGTTTCGCATTAAAATCATCCGAAAAGGACAGCTTTTTACAATTGTATACGCCACCACATCCAAATGCCATCGCCATCGAGCCAACTACCGGAATCTCAAACAGCTTTAACAATGGCGAGGGACTAAAAACATTAAACCCAAACGATTCCTATCAAATTCAATGGAATCTTAAACTTATTCAAAAATGAACCAAGCATTAATTTCAAACATAAAAACCCAATTTATTGCCAAATTTCAAGGCAATCCTGTCATGATTTTTTCTCCGGGAAGAATCAATATTATTGGCGAACACACCGATTATAATGATGGTTTTGTTTTTCCGGCAGCTGTAGATAAAGGCATTGTAGCGGCAATAGAAAAAAGCGATTCGGGAATTTCAACCGTTTATGCCGTTGACAAAGAAGAAATTATCGAATTTTCTGTTAATAACCTAAAACCATACCAGAAAGGAAGCTGGCAAAACTACATTTTGGGCGTTGTGGCAGAAATTCAAAACAACAACAAAACCATTGGTAATTTCAATATCGCTTTTGGCGGTGATATTCCTGCTGGCGCCGGGATGTCATCATCCGCAGCTTTAGAAAACAGTGTTGTATTTGGATTGAACGAAATTTTTAATTTAGGCCTTTCCAAAGAAGAAATGATTTTGATTTCACAAAATGCAGAGCATCATTATGTGGGCGTAAAATGTGGTATTATGGACCAATATGCCAGTATGTTCGGCATTAAAAACAATGCGTTGCTGTTGGATTGCAGAACCATAAAATCGAAACCTTTTGAAATAAATTTTAAAGATCACGAGCTTTTGTTGATCAACACCAACGTGAAACACAGCTTGTCAGACAGCGCCTATAACGACCGCCGCTCGGTTTGCGAATCGATTGCCGGCATGTTGCAAGTAAAAGCATTAAGAGACGCCACTGAAATTGATTTAGAAACCATTAAAGAAAGCATCACGCCTGAAAACTATCAAAAAGCATTGTATGTGATTCAGGAAAACGACAGGGTGATAAAAGCTTCCAAAGCCATAGAATCATGCGATTTAGGAACATTGGGAAAGCTTATTTACGCTTCTCACGAGGGATTGCAGCATCAATACAAAGTAAGTTGTGAAGAATTGGATTTCCTGGTGGAACAGGCAAAATTAAACGGACACGTTTTAGGAGCCAGGATGATGGGCGGCGGTTTTGGCGGCTGCACCATCAATTTAATCGCAAAATCGGCAACGGAATCATTCAAAAAAGTTGTTTCTGAAGCGTATAAAAATAAATTTAATAAAGAATGTTCTATATATTTTGTTGAACTTTCTGACGGAACAGGCATAATAGCCTAACAAACAGCATACGCATTTTAAAATGAACACAGATTTACAGGATTACTCTCATAAACGTTTAAACATTCTAACCGGAGAATGGGTTTTGGTATCGCCGCATCGCGCCAAACGACCTTGGCAAGGACAAAATGAAGCCCTTTCATCAGAAAAAAGGCCTTCTTATGATGAAACCTGTTATTTATGTGCAGGAAACGCCAGAATGAACGGGGAGATAAATCCAAATTATGAAAATGCCTTTGTTTTTGTCAATGATTTTGCCGCATTGCAAAATGATTCTAAATCTTTTATTTATTACGAAAATTTGCTGCAAGCACAAAGCGAACAAGGCATTTGTAAAGTGATTTGTTTTAGTCCGGACCACTCCAAAAGTTTGGCTGAAATGGCCGTTGCTGATATTCAACAGGTGGTTTTTGCGTGGCAACAAGAATACAAAGAATTGGGCGCTATTGACAATATTAATTACGTGCAAATATTTGAAAACAAAGGAGCTGTAATGGGCTGCAGCAACCCACATCCACATGGCCAAATCTGGAGCCAGTCCACGCTTCCTAACGAAGTTGAAAAGAAAGACAAACACCAAATGGATTATTTCAATAAAAATAACAGCAGCCTTTTAAGCGATTATCTAGCACAAGAATTAAAGTTACAGGAACGCATTATTTTTGAGAATGACGCCTTTGTGGTACTTATTCCTTTTTGGGCTGTGTGGCCATTTGAAGCGATGATAATTCCAAAAAAATGGCAGTCCAATATTTTATCTTTGGGTGAAAAAGATGCATTTCTTTTCTCTGAAGCAATTTCTGTGCTGACAAAAGCGTATGATCAATTGTTCAATGTGTCTTTTCCGTATTCAAGCGGTATCCATCAGGCGCCAACAAATGGCGAAGAAAATAAACACTGGCATTGGCATATGAGTTTTTATCCGCCCTTATTAAGAAGCGCCACTGTCAAAAAATTTATGGTTGGGTATGAAATGTTCGGTTCACCACAAAGAGATATTACGCCAGAAGTGGCCGCTAAATTATTAAAGGAAAAAATCAATCATAAAAGATAGAAAACTTTAACAGGAGATTCAGTATATTTTGCATTTCCTACGGCAGCAAAATTTACTGAAAAATGTATTTAAGGTCATTTAATGTTGAACCGCAACTAAAATTCCTTTATTTATTTATTTATTTAAGTCAAAATTATTTCTAAATCAAAATCCACTGCCTAATAATTTGTCTGTAAAAATCTCGTATTGCCCTTAAAAACAACATCCTACAATACGGATTAAAAGGCAATATGATTGCATTTAAATTTTTCTGCATGTCCTAATAATTAGCGGGGTTTCATATATTCTAAATCAAAAATGAAAGAATAATGTAAGTTATTAGCATAATTGTGTAACAAATTTACTAACTTTAATATCGAATTTTGCACAGTTAAACAAATTATTATCAATTAATCAGTAAAATTAAAACAAAATGAAAAAAAGAAATTTATTTTTAGGGTTGGCGTTAGTCGCCTTAGTATTTACATCTTGTAAAGATGAAAAAGTAGTTGCCGCTGAAAAATCAGTAGATACCTATGTTGTGTATGTTGATTCAATAGGAAATATTGAAGCAACAGAAGTTAAAGCCAACTGGCAGTCAATTAATGATTCTTATCAAATTAGAGTTACAGAAGCTGAAATGGCTTTAGATAACTTAAAAGAAAGAGAAGCTGCACAAGTAAGAATTGATGCAAGTAAAGCAAAATTTGAAGCTTTAAGAGCTCAAATGGAAGCAGAAATGCAGGCTCAAGCCGCTTTAAACACAAAACAAGCTTTGAGAAATGCGTTGTTTGGAGAAGGAAAAATTGGTGATGACATGAACTTTGATTGGGTAAACAAAGACAATATTCTTGCTGTTTACGAACAATTCGTAGCCACTGCTGACACCAACAAAGACAATTATTCTCGTGAAGACTGGGATGAAGTTAAATTAATGTATGAAGCTCTTGACAGCAGAAAAAACACTGTTGAAAAAGAAGGACTTTCATCAGCCGACAACAAGAAAATTGCTGGTTTAAAATTAAAATTTGCTCCAATGTTAACATTTAACAGAATGGGTGCAAAAACTGAAGAAATGCAAGAAGCCAAACAATAAAACTTTTTGGTTAGTTAATGTGAAAAATGATAGTCAGAAATGGCTGTCATTTTTTTTTATTGCATAGTTCTTGCATAAATCTTCAATCTCTAAAATAATTTTAATCTAAACCTCCGCTTCTGTTTCCATCTTTTGGCGCTGGCCATTCCATTTGTTTACCAGTTGTTGAATTAATTGGCAAAATAATTTTTTCTCTGGAAGTTTTCTCAGGATCTTCGCTCGCCAAATAAGTCATAATGGCAATAAGTGCCACATTATTTTTCAAGTCATCGAACACAATTTTATCATAAGTGTCTTTATTTGTATGCCAGGTATAATTAAAATACGACCAATTTAAGGAACTCATCATAAAAGCGGGCGCGCTTGCAGAAACAAAAGATGAATGGTCTGAACCGCCGCCTGATGGAGATCCCGGATACGTAGTTTTTATATGTTTGCTGATATTTTCAGGAACTTCCCGCAACCAACGACCCAAAAAATCGTAGGAGTGCAAAAATCCTTGTCCGTTAATCGTACTCACCCTTCCCGTTCCATTATCCTGATTAAACACTACCTGCACATTTTCAATAATTTCAGGATTGTCCTTAACAAAAGCTCTTGATCCATTTAAGCCTTGTTCTTCACTACCCCACAATCCAACAATAATGGTTCTTTTCGGATTTGGATAATATTTTTTCAAGATACGCGCCACTTCCATCATGGTAATGGTTCCTGTACCGTTGTCTGTTGCCCCGCTTCCGCCATCCCAAGAATCGAAGTGGGCTGAAAGTATGATAGACTCTTCAGGTTTTTCCGTTCCTTCTATGCGTGCAATGGTATTAAAAGTTGGCATAGCGCCCAATTCTTTAGATGCTGCCACTACCCTAATCTTTGGTTTTTTGCCGTTTTCTGCAAGTCGGTAAACCGTGCCGTAATCTTCCAGTGAAATATCTACGGTGGGTATTTTTTTTACGCGAGCCCCGAATATTTTATTTACACCAAAACCTCTTGACCAATTTGATTGAACAATGCCAACAGCACCCGCTTTTTCAAGCGCTTCATCGAGCGTTCTGCCGTTGTATCCGCTCTTATTTAGGTTCTCATTCCAAGCAGCAGTTTGTGCAGTTCTGTCTGCCTTCATTTTTTCAAAAGATTGTGGAGTTGCAAATTCTTCCCAATTATAATCGGGTCTGCCAGTATTTTGTGGCATCGAAATCAGCACAAATTTTCCTTTTACGGTTGGCAACCATTTTGAAAAGCCAATGGAATCTTTTATGCTGGCGGGTAGCGTAATTACTTCTGCGGTTACACCGTTTTTATGCGTTGCACCGCTCCAGGCCAATTGCATTCCTTCCAAAGATTTTATGCGAGGTTCTACCAAATCAATATGAGAAATGCCGCGATCCCAACCGCGCCAAACACCATATTGCTGATTTGAAGCCGATATTCCCCAATCCGTAAATTTTGTAACCGCCCAATCATGTGCTGTTTTCATTTGCGATGAACCAACCAAGCGCGGACCTATTTCATCTAATAATTCAAAACCTAGCTGCTCTAATTGGGAATTTTCATAAGTCTCTTTCATCACATTGTCAATAAAAGTTTCTTTTTGTTGTGCAAAAATTATGGAAGTGATAGAAAATAAGAAGACTAAAAAAAATGCATTTAATTTTTTCATAATGTTGGATTTCAAATATTTTTTTAATTAATTTTTATATGACTGCAAAAATTTAAATTTCCCAAATTTAATGAGAAACAGAACAATTTTGCTGTGTTTTAAATTATTCAATAATTTTACGATAAATAGTTGACTTTTTCTACAAAAAGATATTTTTTTAACAAATAATGAAGTAGATAATTTAAAAAACAGAAAGAAGGGTTCTTTATTTATTTGAACTATTTTTTAACTAATAAACCAAAGCAAAAAAACCAGACAACTTGCCTGGTTTTATTAGTAAATTAATTAGTATGTAATTTATTTCTGCATTTGTTTAACTTTTTTTTACAAATTTTAGATTGTATCATTAAACATTTGCTCTATCAAATATATCAAAATTTATTTTAAGAAAGTGCTTTAATTCAAATTCATTTTAAGATTATTTTTGCTAACATTCTTATTTTAGGCAAATTGCCTTTACACATAAGGTTTGGCCTCGTTTCAAATAAACTCTTAACAATAAAAAAACCAGGAAAATTGCCTGGTTTTTAAATTACAAAATAGTAATAAAATTTCTTAATTATAATTGTAAGGAATATTGGCTCCCCAAGCAATGCTTGAAATTTGGGAGCGCTGCGTGGCAGTGATTAACCTGGCCATTCTCCAATTATAAGTAATTTGGGACAATTCGGTCATAAATCTTTTATGAAGATAGTCATAATTCTCACCATTGTATTGTGCGTTGATTTGATCAATTAAATCATTTAATTGGTCCATCATCATAGTGCCGTTTTTTACCATTTTGTTGTCAATGTTCGTATTAGTACCGCCAATATTCATTTTTTGCCTCATATCAGAGTTTGGATGCGCATCATTTTCATTTAGAACACCATCGCCGTCACTATCATTACAGTTAATACCTGTAGTAATAATTTCATAGCCATAAGGAAAACCACACGACGCAGCTCTCATTACGGTGAGCGTATATAAACCTGAATATGGCAAGGAGTAATTACCTAAATAAGGATCACTGAAACAGCCTCCAAATGTATCGGCAATATCATCATCTCGCCAAATATTAACAATATTGTTTCCATTGTCCGACTCGTGATAAAGATTGAAAGCAGAATCAAACCCAATTGTAGTTCGTGGAACATAAATAGAGATTACATCGCCTGCAACCCCATTAAAGTAATAAATATGCAAATTTTGATAATCGGTTTCGTCTGTATACATTCCGGTAATATTGACACCGCAAAGTTGTCCCTTATAAGATATTTCTTCTTTTGCAGAAACATTGCTTTTTGATTTTTGAAAATTTTCAATTATTTGATTAAATAATTTTTGCTTTTCAATAATACTCATTTCTTCAAATTGATTACTTGATTCTAAATTTTCAGGCAGTGTAGTTGTTTCCGATTCACAGCTGATAAAAATAACTACTGAAAACAGCAGATACATACTCATTTTTAAATGTTTCATAATTTTTGTAACTTTAGTAAATTGATTAGTAAGATTATTTTGCTTTTGCTTCATTGTTTTCAAATTATATAATGATTGCAATGCATTAAAAAGCAAGCCTAAGTTATGAAATTTTTGACATAAAGTTCGTGATTTATAAGATTTTTTAATAATTTATTGAAGTAACAATCTAACCTTATGCGAATTGACTTTTAAACACTTATATTATCTGCTTTTAAATTGAAATTTTTTTCAAAGAAAAAACAGGCAAATCTCCTGTTTTTTTCTTAATTATTTACGATAACTTTCTAGGGTTAATCTTTCCAAATTGGCAAGGTAAATTTAAATTCACTGCCTTCATCAACCTTACTTTCAACCCAAATTTTACCGCCATGGCTTTCCACAAAATCCCTGCATAAAATCAATCCCAATCCCGAGCCTTGTTCATTGGAAGTTCCCAAGCTGGTACTTATTTCATGAACGCTAAAAATAGCTGCAATTTCAGCATCTGTCATCCCTACACCGTTGTCTTTAACCGTAATTTCAACAAAATCGTTTTTCAAGGTTGAATAAATTTGAATTTCTCCCTTTGCTTCCGTAAATTTTATGGCATTTGAAATTAAATTTCGAAGAATGGTATCAAGCATATGCTCGTCGGCCTTTACATGAACATTTTTTTCAACGCTGTTTAAAATAGCGATGTCTTTATTAATGGCCTGAATTTCCAAAAACGAAATTACCCCTGAAACTTGATGCGCTAAATTGATGTTTTTCGGATTAAATTTTAAATTACCCGATTGTGAATTGGCCCACACCAGCAAGTTATCTAGCAAACTTGAAACTTTTGCTGTTGAACCTTTTATTATTTTTAAAAATTTTAATCGTTTTGCTGCATCATATATTTCATTATTTTCAATCATCAGATCGGTAAAGCCTGCAATTGAATTGAATGGGTTTTTTAAATCGTGCGCAATGATGGAGAAAAATTTATCTTTTGTGCTATTCAATTGTTTTAACTTATTGCTTTGCCCATCAATCTCATCTTTCATTTTATGCACCTGATAATTTTTATACTCCAATAAATTATAGGCTTTTTTCTTGGATGCGTTTTGTTGAATCAGTAAAATAAGTAAAAAGGCAAAAATAACCATGGCAATAATTAAAAAATGGGTATATTTTCGCTCTTTCTCATAATTTAATTGTGCCTCTTCGCTTGTTTTTGATAAATCGTCTATGGTGTACTGCGATTTTTCTAATTCGTTTAGGGTATTAAATAATTTAATCTTTTTTACCTTGTCCATTTTCAGCAAACTATCCTTAATGGCGGTATATTCCCTTAAT
>JAUSOJ010000169.1 GCA_030656195.1 Lutibacter sp. | reverse complement strand
AAATCCATAGATATAGCCGTCTTTATTTTCGCTTTCAAATAAAACAGTGAAATTTTTTCCTAACTGGCTTTCATAAAATGCCCTGCGTTTTTTAACCGACAAGCCTCTGAGCATTTTGCTTCGTTTGTTGCGAACATTCTGTGGCACAACACCTTCCATTTCAACAGCTTCGGTATTTGGCCTTTCAGAATACGTGAAAACGTGCAAATACGAAATATCCAATTCGTTTAAATAGTTGTAGGTTTCTAAAAATAATTCATCCGTTTCTCCCGGAAATCCGATAATCACATCAACCCCAATACACGCATTTGGCATTTTATTTTTGATGGCTTCAACGCGGTTGGTATAAGTTTCCTTTAAATAACGGCGTTTCATTAATTTGAGCAAAATATCGCTGCCGCTTTGCAACGGTATGTGAAAATGCGGCACAAAACTTCTGGATTCGGCCACAAAATCGATGGTTTCTTGCTGAAGTAAATTGGGCTCTATGGATGAAATTCTGAAACGATGGATTCCTTCAACAGTATCCAAAGCTTTCACCAAGTCTAAAAAAGTATGTTCATGTTTTTTGTTTCCAAATTCCCCTTTACCGTAATCCCCAATGTTTACACCGGTCAGCACAATTTCTTTAATGCCTTTTTCTGAAATTTCTCTGGCATTTTCCAATACATTTTCCAACGTATCGCTTCGGGAAATTCCCCTTGCCAGCGGAATGGTGCAATAGGTGCATTTATAATCGCAGCCGTCCTGCACCTTTAAAAAAGCACGTGTTCTGTCTCCAAAAGAGTAGGAGCCCACATAAAAATTGGCATCTTCAATTTCACAGGAATGTACTTCGCCCATGTCATTTTTAGAAAGATTGTGGATATAATCGGTGACTTTGAATTTTTCTGTGGCACCCAAAACCAAATCAACGCCATCAACGGCAGCCAATTCCTCAGGTTTTAACTGGGCGTAACAGCCAATGGCAATTAAAAACGCTTTTTCGTTTTGTTTTAAAGCGGATTTAACAATGGATTTAAATCTTTTATCGGCATTGTCCGTTACAGAACAAGTGTTAATTACGTAAATATCAGCAATTTCCTCAAATTCCACACGTTCAAAACCTTCATCTTGAAAGCTTCTGGCAATGGTGGAAGTTTCAGAAAAATTAAGTTTACACCCCAATGTGTAAAATGCGACTTTTTTTTGTGCGCTCATTCTTGTACATTTATCGGATGCAAAAGTACTGAATTATATTTTTATGACAAATGATTGCTAAAACGCCAAAACCACCTTATTACGCCGTAGTTTTTACTTCAATGAGAACTGAAGGTGATTTAGAATATGCAGAAATGGCCGATAAAATGATTGATTTGGCCGAAAAACAAGAAGGTTTTTTGGGTGTTGAATCGGCAAGAAATGAACTGGGAATTACGGTGAGTTATTGGGAAAGTTTGGAAGCCATAAAAAAATGGAAATTGCATGCAGCGCATACAGAAGCAAGAGAAAAGGGCAGAAGTATTTGGTATAAAGCATTTAAAGTTAGAATTTGTAAAGTGGAACATGAGTATGGATTTGAGAAATAGTTTTTGGTTTTTGGTTGCCTGTTTTTGGTTGCTGGTTTCGTGTTCAACAAAAAATAAAGAACAAGACGAAAATTCGGTTTTTAGATATAATGAGCATGCAAATATTACCACATTAGATCCGGCATTTTCAAAAGATTTACAAACTATTTGGGTTACGAATCAATTATTTAACGGATTGGTGCAACTGGATGACAGTTTAAATGTGCAACCTGATATTGCCCATTCCTGGACCATATCTGAGGATGGGAAAATGTATGCATTCAATTTAAATAAGGGCATAAAATTTCATAAGCATATTTTGTTTGGAAAAGATTCCACAAGATCAGTAGTGGCAAGCGATTTTGAATTCAGTTTTAATCGTTTGCTGGACCCAAAAGTGGCTTCTTCCGGAAAATGGGTGTTGGATTTTGTCGATAAATTTATAGCCAAAAACGACAGCACTTTTGTCATCCAATTAAAACAGCCTTTTCCCCCATTTTTAAGTTTGCTGGGTATGAAATATTGCTCTGTGGTGCCTTTTGAAGCCGTGGCGTTTTTTGGTAATACGTTTAGATCAAATCCGATTGGAACTGGGCCTTTCCAATTTAAATTGTGGGTTGAAAACACCAAATTGGTTTTCCGAAAAAACAAGGATTATCACGAAATAGATGAAAATGGTAATCGCCTGCCTTATTTGGAGGCTGTTGCCATCACTTTTTTACCCGATAAGCAGAGTGAATTTTTACAATTTATTCAGGGAAATATCGATTTTATGAGCAGTATCGACGCTTCTTACAAAGATGATTTATTAACTTCAGATGGGCAACTTAAGGAGCATTATAAAAATCAGATTGATATGGTTTCGGGACCTTATTTAAATACCGAATATTTAGGTGTTTACGTTGATGCAGCCGAGAAAGAAGTGAGTTCCATAAAAATACGTAAAGCAATCAATTATGGTTTTGATCGCATAAAAATGATCAAATATTTGCGAAATGATATTGGCACTCCTGCAATAAATGGTTTCATTCCTAAAGGAATGCCATCATTCAACAATATGGAAGGTTATACCTATCAGCCGGAAAAAGCGAAGGAATTGGTGCAATCGTACATCGCCGAAACCGGAAATTTAAATCCGTCAATTACCATTAGCACCAACAGCCAATATTTAGATTTGTGTGAGTATATTCAGCGTGAATTGGAGCGGGCAGGGTTACGCGTGAATATTGACGTAATGCCGCCATCTACCTTAAGGCA
>JAUSOJ010000167.1 GCA_030656195.1 Lutibacter sp. | reverse complement strand
GAAAATGTTTTTGAACAATTAATGGAAGCCTGTAAAGTGTGTTCTATCGGACAAATTACCGAGGCGCTTTTTGAAGTGGGCGGACAATATAGAAGGAATATGTAGGTTTTTTTACTAAAATTTACTTTTCAAACAATTGTTTAATCGTTTTCATTGGTAGAAACATTTTTCCGCTATCCGGAAGTTTAATAAAACCGTATTTGTTATAAAAGGATTCAGAATCATTGTTGAGTGGATCAACAATTACAGCAAATGAGCCAACACTTTTTGAAATGATATAACTTCTTTTCAAAGCGTCAATAAGCAATAATTTTCCAAACCCATTTCCTTGGTGGTTTTTGTCGATGGCCAATCTTCCTAAAAGGGTCGTTGGAATTGATTTATATGATTTTGGAAGTTGTTTTTTAATCGATTCAGGAATTAATGATAAAGGAATGCTATTATTTGAAAGTGTATAATATCCTTTTATTAAATTTGAATTATTTTCAATCAACACAAAACAAGCTGAAAGTTTACGTTTAACATCCTGACTGGCTTGTTGATGTAAATAATTGTCTAACAGTTCTGTTTCACAACAAAATTCATTTTTTTTGTGTTCAGGCCCAAGATTAATGGTGATAAAATTCATTTAAGAAAGCAACTTATTATATTCCTCACTAGCCGAAATTAATTCATTGTTAGGCTTGTCTGAACATAAAATTGCATTAAAAAATATTTCATTATCTCTTTCCGAAGCTAAAATTATTTCTCTTTCTCTTATAATTTCTTTGGCTTTCTCTTGAACGGCAGAAATAATAAAATCAGTTAAATTGCGAAAACCACCAATATGGGCGGCTTTTTCAAAAAAAAGTTTTTGTTCTTTAGGAAGCCGAGTGTCAAATCTTGTTTTTTCGTTTTTAATAGATTTTGTTTCCATCTTTTTAATTTTTACAAATGTACGTTCAAAATACGTACCACACAAATATTTGTACGAAAAATATACGTACAAAAAAATTAATTTTGTAAGTGAAAGTTTTAATTCAATTTAAAAATTATTCAAATTTTGATTGAAGCATCCTTTCAATTTCCCATTCACTTATTAAGTTTTAACTTCTCAAGCATTTCTCCCATTTTTTCGTGCACTTTATTGATTGCTTTCAGCGGTCGAACCATCACTTTGAAACTGATGATTTTACCGTCATCATTTACCTCGATCATATCAACGCCATTTACTGTTATGCCATCAATGATGGTGTTGAATTCCAAAATAAATTGATTGTTATCGACCACCTGTTTCACGTAAGTAAAATCAGCATTTTCGCCACCTAAAACTTCCAGTGCCGCCATTAAATACAATTTGGTAATTTGTTTTCCTTCCTGTGGCGCCCAAACAATGGGCGAATAAAAAATGACCTCATTTGCCAAAAGTTCGTCCAATATTTTAGGATTTCTGGTTTCCATAAATTGGTGCCAGTTTTTTAAGGATGATTTCATATTTTTATTTTTTGCTTTTAATAATTGCTAATTGTTTAAAAGAATTACAAACCTTTGTTATTAATTAACTTATAAATATTACAACTCAGTATTTTTTATCTCTTCATTTATTTCTGATACTTCCTTTTCAGTTGGTGGCGCAAAATTTCCGTGTTCGTCAAATAGTTCGTCAAATTCTGGATTGTGGGAAAAGACAAATTTTTCGGGTTGCGGGCCAGTTTTCCTTGAGATATAGGCAAAGATAAATCCGACTAAAAAACCAGACAAATGGCCTTCCCAAGAAATTTTTTCTTCCATGGGAAAAATGTACCAAACCGTGCTTCCGTATAAAAACACCACGATTAAAGAAACTGCCGCCAAGCGATAATATTTGCGGAAAACGCCGCTAAAAAAAATAAAACTCACCAAAAAATAAACAACGCCGCTGGCGCCAATATGATAGGAAGGACGCGCAAAAGACCAGGTTAAGAGTCCGGTAAAAAAAATTCCCCACAACAATACTTTTGTGGCGATGCCTTCATAAAAATAATACAAACTTGCCAACATCACCAATAACGGAATGGAATTGCTGAACAAATGCTCGATGCTGCTGTGTAAAAAAGGTGAAAAAACAATGCCGCGTAAGCCAGTTAATGTTTGCGGAAAAATGCCGTAATCATTAAAATTATTCCCAAATTTTATTTCTAGATAATACACCAGCCAAATTAAAAAAACAGCAATTACAGGAATGCTGATAAAATTATGAGAGAATATGGATTTATTTTTTGCCATTTAAAATTTAAATTAGGAATGGATGAATTTATTAAAATTTTGCCACTAAATGATGCGCTTTAAACAAATTATTTTTGCATTAGGGATAGCAGTGATATCCTTTTTTATTTTTCATAAAAAAGATTTAACGAATAGCCCGACACAAATGTAATGCAGTGTAATGCCCAACAAATTTTTATGCTTATTTTTACGGTATGAATGAACCTTTAGCCGAACGCATACGTCCGAAAACCTTGGATGATTACATTAGCCAGCAGCATTTGGTGGGAAAAAATGGTGCGTTAACCGAGCACATAAAACGCGGAATTATTCCGTCTTTAATTTTTTGGGGGCCGCCGGGAATTGGAAAAACCACGCTTGCCAATATCATCGCAAAAGAATCGAAACGGCCTTTTTATACGTTGAGTGCCATTAGTTCGGGTGTTAAAGATGTGCGGGATATTATTGACAAGGCCAAGCAGGGCGGCGGTTTGTTTACCGATAAAAGCCCTATTTTATTTATTGATGAGATTCACCGTTTTAGCAAATCGCAGCAAGATTCGCTGTTGGGCGCGGTTGAAAAAGGCTGGGTAACGTTGATTGGTGCTACGACCGAAAACCCGAGTTTTGAGGTGATTCCCGCATTGTTGTCGCGTTGCCAAGTGTATGTTTTGAATTCTTTCAGCAAAAAAGATTTGGAAGATTTGTTGCAGCGCGCTTTAAAAGAGGACGCTTTTATTTCCAAAAAAAATATAATTGTTGAAGAAACCGAAGCTTTGTTGCGGGTTTCGGGAGGCGATGCGCGAAAATTATTGAACATTTTTGAGTTGGTGGTAAATACTGAAAAAGAGCCCATCAGAATCACCAACGAACTGGTGCTTTCCAAAATTCAAAAAAATACGGTGTTGTACGACAAAGCCGGCGAACAGCATTATGATATTGTTTCCGCTTTTATAAAATCTATCCGAGGAAGCGATCCAAATGCGGCTGTTTATTGGCTTGCACGTATGATTGAAGGCGGCGAGGATGCAAAATTTATTGCCCGAAGAATGCTGATTTTGGCATCGGAAGATATTGGAAATGCGAATCCGACTGCGTTGATTTTGGCAAATAACACGTTTCAGGCAGTGAATATTATCGGATTTCCGGAATCGCGGATTATTTTGAGCCAGTGCGCGGTTTATTTGGCAAGTTCGGCAAAAAGCAATGCGTCTTATGAAGCCATTGGAAAAGCACAAAGTTTGGTGAAAGAAACGGGCGATTTATCGGTTCCGCTGCATTTAAGAAATGCGCCAACCAAGTTGATGAAAGAATTGGATTATGGCAAAAACTACAAATATGCCCATAGTTTTGAGAACAATTTTACCGAACAGGAATTTTTACCCGATGAAATAAAAAACACCCCCATTTACGAACCCGGCAACAATGCACGCGAAAATACCATCAGGGATTTTTTAAAGAAATTGTGGAAGGGTAAATATGGTTATTAAATTCCTATCCCCAACCTCCCGTACTAAAACGGGACAGGCTTTTCCAAAGGAAAGGGAGTTTGATTTGATATTCATAAAAAACTTTTTATACTTTAAACTTCGGTCTAGGATCTTCGGTTTTCGGTCTTCGGTCTTTTTTCAAATTCCCCCTTCGGGGGCTAGTTCTTTAAAACAATTGGCAAGGTAAACTCCGTAGTTACCGGCATTGCTCTTTTGATGGCCGGCTGCAAGGTTGGTAAATTTTGAAGGCTAACTTTAACAATGCTGTCAAATTCAGGGATTAATTGGCTAATTTCATCAGATTTTTGAATGTTCGACAAGGTCGTTTTTCCAAATGAATCTATTTTTAATTTAACCAAAACAGTGTCGTTAATGCTATCCTTAACACTTAATTGAAATTCCTTTAAAGAAGCATAAATGTGTTGGGACATTTCCATTTGGAAGCAAATCTGCTGCTTTTCTTTGGAAGGAATATCGGCGCAATTTGGAAACAACGGATAAGAATCTACCGTATTAAAATCGACTATTGTGTCTATTTTTTGTACGGGTTCACGTTTTGTGTGCTGCTCAATATAAGAACAGGACAATACTAAAATTGAACAAATTATTAGGGTAAAAAATTGTTTTAACATCACTGTTTATTTCAAAAAGTGAAAATACAACATTTTAGGTTAGACTGCAATTACAAATAAAAAAACCGAGATAAAATAAAGTATAATCTCGGTTTTTCCAATAATTTATTCTACGTTAAAAGCAATGGGCAAAGCATATTTTACACCAACTGCATCTCCTTTGTGTTTTCCTGGTGTCATTTGTGGCAAACTTGCGATAACTCTTATAGCTTCTTCCTCTAACTTCTTATGAGGCGCTCTTGCCTGAATATTTGCCATATTTCCATCTTTATCGATTTTAAACATCACAAAAACCTTCTTTAATCCCGGTAGCAATCCAAGCTCTTCTGTCAATTTCGCATTAAAATTAGCACTTACATGATTTGTAATTTTTTCTTGTAAACATGCTTTTAATTCTGATTCGGTTCCTTCACAACCTGGAAACACAGGAACTTTTTCAATTATCGCAAATGGAACATCTTCACCATTCACATATTCCCATTCAACTTTGTTATCGCGAGTTTCAACTTCATAACTTATTACAATCTCGGAGTTAACTTTGTTCGCTCCAACTTTAAAAGCAATTGGTAAAGAATATTTTACATTAACGGCTTTTCCTTTATGTTTTCCTGGAATCATTTTCGGTAAACTTGAGATCACCCTAATTGCTTCTTCTTGTAATTTTATGTGCGCTGCCCTAGCCTGAACATCGGAAATATTTCCATCCTTATTTATTTTAAACATAACAAAGATGCGCTTAACTTCGGCTTTTAAACCCAGTCCATCAGCAATACTCGAATTAAAATTGATATTTATATGATTTGCTATTTTATCTTTTATACATGCTTTTAATTCATCTTGAGTTCCTTCACAACCCGGAAAAACAGGCACATTTTCAATTATGGCAAAGGGAACATCATCACTTTGGATGATTGTATCTGTAGATTTTAATATTGCTTCATTTTCTTTTTTCAAAAGTTTTTGAGGTAAAACATCTTCATTCAAAATTTCATGTATAATTGAAGGAAATTGCTCTAGCGATTCTTTCGCGCTCTCTTTAAAGGAACTAAAAACTAGCATTGCTAACAATAAAGGCGCTATTAATAAATATTTTAACTTTTTCATTTTTTGAGATTTTTCTTTTGTGATCATAACGATTCTTTTTTTGATTAATGAATGTTTAAAAAATTGATTGATAAATGAAATGTTTTCCACATTAAAAGTTTCAGCCAATAATATATTGAAATAAATGTTTTTGTCGGTTTCTTTAACAACTTCAGCATCAGAAATATATTCGTGCAACAAGGTAATACGCTTTTGATATACATAAACCAAAGGATTAAACCACATTACAATTTTTAGCAATTCAAAATATAGCAAATCTATGGTGTGTCGGTGCTTACAATGAATTAGTTCATGTTGAATAATTTGCAAATCCTTATGTTCAAACAAATGCTTGGTGATGAAAATATAGTTGAAAAAAGAAAAAGCGGATTGCTTTTTTGTTAAAAGCACTAAAGTGTATTTGTCCTTTTTTATGCTTTTACTGGTGAAGATTAAATTTAATATTTTAGAGAGACGAACCAAAAATAAAATGGCAAAAAATCCCATTCCCACATAAAAAATAAAGGTTGAAACTCCAGGCAAAGTTAAAAATGGGGTGTTATTTTCAATATAAACCTGCGGATTTATAACCACTTCTGGTAAATACTCAATATATTCTTGCGGAACCGTTTTCTGAAGACTTTTTAGGCTCAGCAATGGAATAACAAAGGACAAAATTGGCGTCGCCAGCAAATAAATTCTATTCCATTTAAAGAAGGTTTCCTTTTGCAAAAACAAATCGTAAACCGCCAAGAACAAGGTTTGAAATAGAAGCAGTTGAATTAGGTAATTGATCATCGCTCTGTTTTTTTATCGTTAATAATTTTCAATATGGTATCCAATTCTTTAAAGTCCACTTCGTTTTTATTTACAAAAAACGAAACCATACTTTTGAAAGAACCCCCAAAATAACCATCTACAATTTTTTGCAGACTTTGGTTGGTATAAATCGCTTTTGAAACCAGCGGAAAATAAATATAACCTCTTCCCTTTGCTTTATGCGCCACAAAATCCTTGGTTTCCAATATCCTGATAATGGTAGAAACCGTATTATATGCAGGTTTAGGTTCGGGCAATTGATTTATGATCTCTTGCACAGATGCTTCTTCCAACTCCCATAAAATTTGCATAAATTGCTCTTCTGCTTTTGTCAATTGTTTGTCCATTTTTTAACTAAGTATTTAGTTCAACAAAACAAATATAACTAAAAAATTAGTTTAAACTAATTTTTTAGTTAAGAAATATAAAAACTTTAAAAATGATCCTTTTCAAATTATCTCAGGAAACCATAAATTAGCCAAATGGATATTTTTCTGCTGATTATCGGATTTTTAATAGTGCTAACTGGCATTATTGGTTCTGTTTTACCAGTTTTACCAGGGCCGTTTGCCAGTTGGATTGGACTGCTCCTGCTCTATTTGACAAAAGCAATTCCGATTGACTGGACAGTTCTAGGAATTACTATGGGCGTTGCCATATTGGTTTCCATCATAGATTATGTGTTGCCAATACTCGGAACAAAAAAATTTGGAGGCAGTAATTATGGCGTAAAGGGTTCTATGGTCGGACTTGTTTTCGGGATTTTTTTCGGTCCGCTGGGAATTATTATTGGTCCGTTCCTGGGTGCTTTTTTTGGCGAACTCATAAAAGATCATAAAGATGCTAAAAAAGCATTAAAAGCAGCTGTTGGTTCGTTTATCGGATTTTTATCTTCAACCCTATTAAAATTGGCAGTTTGTTTGGTATTTGCAGGAATGTATATCGCGACTTTTTGGGAATATAAAGATGCTTTTTTTGGCATTTCAGAATAAATAAAAAGTGCCATAAAATAAAAAAAGCGTCCCGGATTTCGGGAAGCTTTCCATTGGTTTAAAAAACCTTGGCGTTAAAACGCCAAAAACAACACAACTAAATCGCCAACACAGCGATACGCAAATATATTAATTTTTCTTTGATTTCAAATTGCAAACACTTTTTCTTTCTAAATTACTTATTTTATTGAATTGATTGTATCTTTGCTCTCCATTAACAAAAAGTAATATTAAAATACGCATCATGCAATTATCGCCACTCGAAATAATCAGAAGAGAATCCTTACAAAAACTACGTGAATTGGGGATAAACCCTTATCCCGCCGAAGAATTTAAAACGACC
>JAUSOJ010000157.1 GCA_030656195.1 Lutibacter sp. | reverse complement strand
GAAACAATTCTGCCTATTAAATCAAATGTTGAAAGATTTTCCTGAATCACCATCAGAAAATAAATCACAAATGCCACCTGAAGAATAACAACGGCATATAACACCAAATTAAAATAGGAATCTGTAGCTGCTTTTTTCTTTTCTTCTTCGGATAAATTTTTGGCATCGGGTTCAAAAAGCAATTCAACCAATGGAATAAAGCCAAATGAAAAGAACAGGGGCAAATAGGTCCAAATTCCAATATTGGTAAATGAAACATACACAGTTGCGGCTAGCAGGAATGCGCTTAAGTATTTTAGTTTGCTCATTAACAGTTGTTTTAGGCTTTAAATATACTATAAAATTCTAAAATTATACGTTATTTGTTAAATGTTAAAAATTTGAAATAGTAAAGATCATTGAGAAAAGAAAATAAAGAAAAGACTAAAAAACGGAATCTGATTTGTATCAAAGAAACTATTTTCTCCCTTTAGGGCACGGTAAAAAATAGTTCAGGATTTGTAATATAAAATACGACTTTCCTAATTATATAAAAAAACTCCCCAAAACCGAAGTCTTGAGGAGTTTTTAAAATATATGCAGGAATGATTATAAGGTCAACAAATCATTAACGCTTCTAACGCCTGCAGCACTTTCTGCAAACTTGGCTTTTTCTGCATCGGTTAAATCGATTTCAACAATTTTTTCGATACCGTTTTTACCGATAATACAAGGAACGCCTATAGCGATATCTTTCAATCCGTATTCACCGTCTAACAAAGCTGAACAAGGGAACATTTTCTTTTGGTCATTCAAAATAGCCTGAACCATAGAAGAAACTGCTGCACCCGGAGCATACCAGGCACTTGTGCCCAACATACTTGTTAATGTGGCACCGCCAACTTTAGTGTCTTCAGCAACTTGATCCAAACGTTCTTCTGATAAATATTGTCTAACAGGAACGCTGTTTCTAACTGCCAAACGCGTTAAAGGCAACATCCCTGTATCGCTGTGACCGGCAATCACCATACCGTCAACATCCGATTGCGGGCAGCCTAAAGCTTCAGCCAAACGGTATTTGAAACGTGCGCTGTCTAACGCGCCGCCCATACCAATAATTCTGTTTTTAGCGATACCGGCAACTTTATGTGCCAAATAAGCCATCGTGTCCATTGGGTTACTCACCACAATGATGATTACATTTGGAGAATGTTTTAATAAACTTTCAACAACCGATTTTACGATTCCGGCATTGATTCCAATCAATTCTTCACGCGTCATTCCTGGTTTTCTAGGGATACCGCTTGTAATAACGGCAACTTCACTGTTGGCCGTTTTTGAATAATCATTTGTTGCTCCTGTAATTTTAGTGTCAAATCCCATTAACGACGCTGTTTGCATAAGGTCCATTGCCTTACCTTCAGCATAATTTTCTTTAATGTCAATCAATACCACTTCTGATGCGAAATTTTTAATGGCGATGTACTCAGCACAACTTGCACCTACAGCACCTGCTCCTACTACTGTTACTTTCATATTTTATATGTTGTTTATTTTTATAAAAAAATTAATCCAAATTTACGAATTATTATGCGAAAAGGAGGTAATATTTATGACAAAAAAAGGACTGCAAATACGCAGTCCTCATAAATATTTTATTTGAATGTTGGTAAATGTGTAAATTTAAAACACCTACTGCATTTACCTAAAGCTGAATGCAATTCCTGCTGCCAAAGTATTGTATTCTTGAATGGTGTAATCAGCAAAAATCTTAAAGAAACCTAAACTTAATCTGGTTCCAACAGTTGCTCTAACGCCGCTCGCTTCAAAATCTAAGTTAATTGGGTCAGTTACAGTTTTTTCAACTGTATCATTTGGAGGGGGATATCCAGTGTTGTATTTTAAAACATAAGTTCCTAACATTTTTAAGTCTGATGTTCCTGCGCCATAGCCAATTCCGCCATAAAAATTAATGATCGGAAAGTTGATGGAAGCAATGGCCTGAACAGTGTAAGAATTTAAATTAAACGTAGCGACTTGGTTAGCGCCCGGAATTGAACTGTCGTTTTGAATGTTGTAATTTACATCCATATTGGTGTAAGC
The DNA here is from genome assembly GCA_030656195.1 of Lutibacter sp. Taxonomy (GTDB): domain Bacteria; phylum Bacteroidota; class Bacteroidia; order Flavobacteriales; family Flavobacteriaceae; genus Lutibacter. Next base: position 10,815 of record JAUSOJ010000157.1, on the reverse strand, counting down.
GCCTAATACTGAAATATGTAAAGGCAGTTTTTCAATAACGCCAAACAAACTGGTGATTTCCTTTTTAACGCCAATCCCAAACAAATTGCCTTTTACGTCGTCGGATCCTACTTCAGGAACCAGCCTAACCATCACATCAAATTGTTTTGGCAACCCTAAAGTAAACTGAACCGAAGGCGTAGGAACGGCGTTTAAAGGCAAATCTTCCTTAACGCCTGCGGGCATTAAAAATGTTTTTGACACATTTTGGCCTTCAATTACAGCGGTTACGGTAACCGGCGCTTCTAAAGTATTTGTACCTGCAACAGTTGCGCCTGTAAGTGAAGTTGACGTTGTAGAGGATGATAAGCCAAGATCGGCAAACTTAAAAAGTTCATCTTTACTTGGCACCATAGACGCGTTTAAGCCAATAGAAATGTCGAACCCAAATGTTTTATGTGCTTTTGCGGTATGATACCAGCCACTGTTCATGCCATAAATTAATCCTTTCATTCCCGGATTCAAATAAGCTTGGGTTAATTTATTGGCATCCTGAATATTGGCATAGAGTATGGATTCTAGTCCGCCATCTTCTTGAGCTTTCATTGAAATAGCGCTAACCAGGATAAGAATTAGAAGTGCAAATTTTTTCATAAAAAGGATTTTAGTAGTTTACTGTAAATATAGAAAAGAATGTTGATGCAAATAAAAAAATGACTGTTTTTTAAGGACAGTCATTTTTTGTGTTATTGATAATTCTAAATTAAATTAGACATCAATTTTTGCATATTTGGCGTTTTTTTCAATAAATGCCCTTCGTGGCGGAACTTCATCGCCCATTAACATAGAGAAAACCCTGTCTGCCTCTGATAAATTATCGATAGAAATTTGTCTGAGTGTCCTAAATTCCGGATTCATAGTGGTATCCCAAAGTTGCTCGGCATTCATTTCTCCCAAACCTTTATAACGTTGAATGGAAACACCGCCTCCCATATTTTGGGCAATTAAATCGCGTTGGTCATCGGTCCAGGCATATTCTCTTTTTTGGCCTTTTTTCACAAGGTATAAAGGAGGAGTAGCAATATAAATATGGCCGTTTTCAACCAATTCTTTCATATATCTGAAGAAAAACGTCAAAATTAAGGTCGCAATGTGGCTTCCGTCAACATCGGCATCACACATGATGACTACTTTGTTGTAACGAAGTTTGTCTAAATTTAAAGCTCTTGGATCTTCTTCAGTCCCAATGGAAACTCCCAAAGCAGTGTACATATTTTTAATCTCCTCATTTTCAAAAACCTTATGAACCATCGCTTTTTCAACATTCAAAATCTTACCTCTCAATGGTAAAATTGCCTGAAATGCTCTGTCTCGACCTTGTTTCGCCGTACCGCCTGCCGAATCTCCCTCAACTAGGAAAATTTCACATTTATCAGGATCCGTTTCTGAACAGTCACTCAATTTTCCCGGCAATCCGCCAATAGACATCACCGTTTTACGTTGCACCATTTCACGCGCTTTTTTGGCTGCGTGACGTGCTTGCGCCGCTAAAATTACTTTTTGTACAATAATTCTGGCATCACTTGGGTTTTCTTCCAAATAATTCTGTAACATTTCAGATACAGCCTGACTAACAGCAGCGGTAACTTCGCGGTTTCCTAATTTTGTTTTTGTTTGCCCTTCAAACTGAGGCTCTGCAACTTTAACTGAAATAATCGCTGTCAATCCTTCACGGAAATCATCTCCGGCAATATCAAATTTTAGGTTTTTTAGCATTCCAGAGTCATCCGCATATTTTTTTAAAGTAGCTGTTAACCCGCGTCTAAAGCCGGCCAAATGCGTTCCGCCTTCAATGGTATTGATATTGTTTACATAAGAATGTAAATTTTCGGTATACGACATGTTGTAAACCATCGCAACTTCAACCGGAATATCATTTTTTTCACCTTCCATAGAAATTACTCTGGAGATTAACGGTATGCGTGTGGCATCCAAATAGCGTATAAACTCAGGCAATCCTTCATCACTAAAAAATGTTTCGGTAATTAAGTTGCCTTCATCATCCAAAACCCTTTTATCGGTTAAAGTCAAGGTAATTCCTTTGTTTAAAAAGGAAAGTTCACGCAATCTTGTCGCTAAAGTTTCGTAATTAAATTCAATGGTTTGCGTAAAAATGGTCGTATCAGGCAAAAAAGTAACCAAAGTTCCTTTATCATCGCTGTCGCCAATTATTTTTGCAGGGTACAAGGCTTTTCCTCTTGAATATTCCTGTTCCCAAATTTTTCCGTCTAAATATACAGTCGCTCTTAAATGTTCCGATAGTGCGTTTACCACAGATACTCCAACACCGTGCAAACCACCCGAAACTTTATAGGAATCTTTATCAAATTTACCGCCGGCACCAATTTTGGTCATTACAACTTCCAGCGCCGAAACGCCTTCTTTTTTGTGCATTCCCACAGGAATCCCACGTCCGTTGTCTTTAACCGAAACCGAGTTATTTTCATTGATGATCACGTCAATGGCGTCACAATGTCCAGCCATCGCCTCATCAATAGAGTTGTCAACCACTTCATAAACCAAATGATGCAATCCTCTTAAACCAATATCTCCAATGTACATGGACGGACGCATGCGCACATGCTCCATTCCTTCCAACGCCTGAATACTGTCGGCCGTATAACTATTTTTTTTAGGTTCTTCACTCATATTAAAATCTATTTTTTTTGTAAATTCTATAACATACAAATATAAGAAATCGAAGAGGTAATTAAACGAGTTTTGCGATTGCGCTGTTATAAGTTATCAACAAATTGCCTATTTAAAAAAAGTGGCTTAAACAGGCTAAAAATAGCCTTAAATGTGATTTATGGTGTTTTGGCAAAATCCCATCTGTTAAAAAAATAGAAACTGCTTTAAATGAATTTATTTGCCTTCAAAAAGATTCACAATAACACCATTTTTGAGCATAAAACAGCAATTATTTGGGCTTGCCCGCCTTTTTGGTGGGCGTTTCCCGCCGACTGGCGGGCCGCGCTTTCCGTTCCAAACTTTTTTCGCTGAAAAAGCGCAAAAAGGTTTTCACTGCAATCACTAACGCAAAACGATTTACGCCCTTCGGCTCCGCTCAGGGTGACGGATTTACATTTTAAGATTTTTCAATTTTAATTAAAACTTTTTAATTCCCCCTTCGGGGGCTAGGGGGCTTTTTATTAGCGATAAAATCATTTTGTTCAGAAAAAAAATCATAAAGTATTATGGCATAATTATTTTAATATTATTTTTGCGGATGCAAGACAAGGTACTTATTTTAGATTTCGGTTCGCAATACACGCAGTTAATTGCCCGAAGAGTTAGAGAACTCAATATTTTTTGTGAAATTTTCCCTTTCAACAGCAAAAATTTTAAGGTCGAAAATTATAAAGCGGTAATCCTCTCCGGCAGTCCGTTTTCCGTAAGAGCCGATGACGCTCCGCATCCCGATTTATCTCAAATTAAAGGCAAAAAACCATTGTTGGGCGTTTGTTATGGCGCACAGTTTTTGGCCCATAATTTTGGCGGAAAAGTGGCGGCTTCAAATACCCGCGAATATGGCAGGGCAAATCTTTCTTTAGTAAAAACAAACGAACTATTTTTTGAAAACGTGCATTTGGGAAGCCAGGTTTGGATGAGCCATAGCGACACCATCGTCAATTTGCCCCAGAATTGTGAGTTGCTTGCCAGCACGCATGATGTTGAAATTGCAGCTTTTAGAATTAAAAATGAAGACACTTTCGGAATCCAGTTTCACCCGGAAGTTTACCATTCAACAGATGGCATAAAAATATTGGAAAACTTTTTGGTAAAAATTGGCGGCGTTGCACAAACCTGGACACCCGATTCATTTGTGGAATTAACCGTTGACAATTTACAAAAACAAATTGGCGACGATAAAGTGGTTCTCGGACTTTCGGGAGGCGTTGATTCAACTGTTGCCGCGGTTTTATTAAGCAAAGCCATTGGGAAAAATTTATATTGTATTTTCGTTAATAACGGTTTGTTGCGAAAAAACGAATTTGAAAATGTTTTGAAGCAGTACAAAGGAATGGGGCTTAATGTAAAAGGCGTTGATGCTTCGGCACGTTTTTTGAAAGCGCTAGCGGGAGAATCAGATCCTGAAGGTAAACGTAAAATCATCGGTCGGGTATTTATTGAAGTTTTTGATGATGAAGCCCATGCAATTGAAGATGTGAAATGGCTGGCGCAAGGCACTATTTATCCCGATGTTATTGAATCGGTTTCGGTAAGCGGCGGACCATCGGCAACCATCAAATCGCATCACAACGTGGGCGGTTTACCCGATTTTATGAAACTTAAAATTGTGGAACCCTTGCGAATGATCTTTAAAGATGAGGTGCGCAGGGTTGGAGCAACTTTGGGAATTGATGCAGAATTGTTGGGAAGACATCCTTTTCCGGGACCAGGTTTGGGAATTCGGATTTTAGGAGATATTACCGCAGAAAAAGTGCAGATGTTACAAGAAGTGGACGCCATTTTCATAAACGGTTTGAAAGAATGGGGATTGTACGACAAAGTTTGGCAGGCAGGGGCGATGTTATTGCCTGTAAATTCGGTAGGCGTAATGGGTGATGAAAGAACTTATGAAAAAGCAGTGGTGTTGCGTGCCGTTGAATCAACAGACGGGATGACCGCCGATTGGGTAAATTTACCATATGAGTTTTTGCAAAAAACCTCAAATAAAATAATAAATGGCGTAAAAGGCGTTAATAGAGTAGTGTATGATATTAGTTCCAAACCGCCCGCAACCATTGAGTGGGAATAACCCGAGAATAAATTTAAATTCATTTATGAACCGAGACATCACAAATTTTGATTCACACAACAATGATCAAAGGCGAACAGCAGCTGTACCAATAAAAAATAAATAATAGACAGATGAAACGAGCCATCACAAATTTTGATACACAGCAGAATGATTAATGGCGAACAGCAGCTGTACCAATAAAAAATAAATAATAGACAGATGAAAAGAATAACCATTATATTAGTATCTCTTATTTTATTTTCTTGCGGCACTATGGCGCAGCAAAAAAAGTATGTTTCCTATACGGTTAAAGACGGCGAAACTGTAAAAAGCATTGCCAAAACGTATCACATAACTTCCAAAGAATTACTGCAACTGAACCCTGATATAAGCAAAAACCTTGCGCCAAACACTGTTATTATTGTTCCAAATTTAAATTATGGCAAGCAGGAAGTTAAACAGGAAGTAAAGGCTGTCAATGGCGATAAAAAATTATATTTTGTTTTGCCAAAAGACACCTTATATGGCATTTCTAAAATGTTCGGAATCACTATTGAACAATTGCAAGCCGCAAATCCACAGATTGCTGATGGTTTAAAACCAGGGATGGAATTGGTAATTCCTAAGCCGGGATCAACTGAAATTAATCCAAATGATACGGTAACTTATGTGCTTCATACAGTGGTTAAAGATGACACTATGTATAAATTATCGAACCGTTTTCAGGTTTCGCAATCTGAATTGTTACGATTAAATCCCGAACTTTCCGAAGGCTTAAAACTGGGAATGACCTTAAAAATAAAACCGATTCAAAACGGCAAACGTGACCATTCGGTATCAAATGAAAATAAGGTTGGGATTGAAAATAATGTGAAGGTAAAAAGAGGTGCTTTTCATGAAAATTTCAACAACTCAAAAGAAATTAATCTGGTTGTATTGCTGCCATATAACATAAATAAATCATCAGATTCTACCAAAATTGATAATTTTAGAAAAAGCAATTCGTTGTTAAATGTTGTTACCGACTTTCATTTGGGGGCATCTATGGCCATTGATTCTATGAGAAATAGGGGGTTGAACGTTAAAGTGAAATTTTTAGATTCTGAAAATTCGAATCAAAAACTTCAGTCTATTATCAACAGAAATGATTTTAAAAATGCGGATGCCGTGATAGGTCCCTTGTTTTTTGACAATGCTTATTGGCTTTCAAAACATATTGAAGCTCCCGTAGTGGTTCCTTTTTATTCTAAAAGCCAGTCGGATAAATCTGCCAATAACTTGGTAAAAGTGGTTCCTGAAGATCAATTGTTGCAAAGTGAGCTGCTAAGGTATTTGGAGAAAAATTACCAAGGTGAAAATATTGTAGTAATCAATGATGGAAAATCGGTGTCGCAAACCAAATTGTGGCAGGTAGTAAATAAGCTTAAAGCCTTTAATAATGTTAAAAATATTTCAGTGGTTAAATCCGAATATGGCTATATTTCCGGAGGGAAAATTTCTGAGAAATTAACTAAAAGCGCAAATAATTGGGTGTTTTTAATAAGTGATGAAATGGTAACAACAGCTTCATCCATAAATAGTTTGAAAAGTTTGGCTGATAACTTTCAAATTACCTTAATCGCTTTGGATAAAGGAAAAAACTTTGACACTGTGGACAATAACCTGTTGGGGAAAATGAATTTTATGTATCCTTCCATAGATTTTTTGGATGTTGATGACGCTAAACTGAATAACTTTTACAAAACCTATCAGGATAAAAATTTTGCAATACCTTCTAAATACGCGCTAAAAGGATTTGATATCACCTATGATGTTTTAGCGAGAATTGCAACAATGGGCACTTTGGAACAAGGCCTAAAGGCAGGAAAATCAGCAAGGTTTTCAACACTGTTTAATTATGATAGAGATATGTTGGGCAGTTTTGAAAACCATGGCGTTTTTATCATTCAATACAACAAGTCGTTAACACCGGTAATTTTGGAATAATTGGTGATTGTTATAGCATAAAAAAAGCACGCCGATTGGCGTGCTTTTTTTATGCTATATAAAGATTTATATTTTTTTAAGCTGATCCTTCAACATTTTAATTTGGTCGTTCAAAATATTTTGGGTATCCAGTTTTTTAGCTTCAGTAATTAACATGGTAGCTTCTCTTTTGCGTCTTTTAGACATTGCAATACCTGCCAATTGCAGTTTTGCCATCGCCATATCATGCTTCATATTCAAACCCAAACTCAACGCTTTTTTAAAGTATTTTTCAGCCTGGTTGATATTTGTTTGTGAAACCATAATTCCCTGTAAGAAATTATAATAACCCTGCTGTTTTTTAATTAAGGCGCTTTCCGGATTTTTTATATACGACAACCATTTGCTTGCTCCAACAAAATTTTGTTTTCTTAGTTGAAGAAATGCCAACAATATAAATTCGTTTTTAAAGTAAAACAGCACAAAAATACCTGACAGCAGCACAATTGAAATTCCATTCATAATGTTTCCATCAATAAATTGAAATACTGCCCAAACTAAAATTCCTGCTGCTATAACTAGTTTTATATATTTATTAAACATTGATAATTTTTTAAATGGATTGCAAAGTTACATTTTTGCAACGGTTTTAATTATTTTTTATAATGTTTTTTAAATTGAAAATAGGCAAGCACACTTAAGATTGCAAAAATCACAATCGCATAATACACAAAAGTTGGTGTGATTACTTTATCGCCGCTTGCATAAGAATGCAATCCCGATAAGTAAAAGTTTACGCCAAAATAAGTCATTAAAATGGAAGCGAATGAAGCTACTGAAAATACATTAAAAGTAAATCTGCTTCTTAGACCCGGAACCAAACGCAAGTGCAACACAAAAGCATAAATCATAATGCTAATTAATGCCCAAGTTTCTTTTGGATCCCATCCCCAATAACGTCCCCAGCTTTCATTTGCCCACATTCCGCCTAAAAAGTTTCCTATAACCAATAAGATTAAACCTATGGTTAACGCCATTTCATTGATAATGGTAATTTCCTTGATCATTAATCCAACTTTGGCTTTATTTTTCTCAGTGGTTAAAATCATTAAAATCAATGCGACCAAACCTAAAATCATACCCAAGGCAAACGGACCGTAACTTGCCACAATGATGGACACGTGAATCATTAACCAATAAGAATTTAATACTGGCTGCAGATTTGCAATTTCAGGATCCATCCAGTTCCAATGTGCCACCATTAAAATAAATGCGGTTAAAAACGAAGTTGCGGCAATGGTCATCGATGATTTTCTTCCAAACAACAATCCGAAAAGCATAGTTGCCCAACCTACATAAATCATAGATTCATACGCGTTGCTCCAAGGTGCATTGCCGCTGGCAATCCAACGTGCAATTAAACCACCTGTATGAAGCGTAAACAATAATATGACTATGGCGATACAAGCTTTGATTGAAAAATCAAGAATTTTATTTTTCTTAAAAATTTGAAAAATCACCAAAAAGAACATCAATACGCCAATGTACATATAGTAGCTGTATATTGTTTTGAAAATATCGTATTTGTTATAGGCGATCTCAACGTCTATTTTATGCGCTTCAGGATAAACTGCGCTTCCGTATTTTTGTTGGAATTTAACGATTCCTTCCAAAATTTCATCAGATTGCGTATAGTTTTTTGTTCTTTGCGATTCTGTTAAAGTTTGCAAATACACCGGTAAAATTTGACGCACAAAAACTGAGTCTGCACCTTTAAAATTGGCTTGGTCTAAATCGTTATGGGAAATCCAGCTATTGTTAGGATCGTTTGGAATTGGGAAAATTCTTAAAATATCGCCTGTAATGGCAGAATATAATAAATTCACCCTTCTGTCTACGTTGATAACATCTTTTTCAAATTTGCTTTTAATGTTGCTTTTTTGCGCTTCCTGTTGCACTTCAACAAGCTTGTAATTTCCTTTTTCATCAAAAAAGTTGGCAAGCGACGCATATTTTTGTTCGTGAGGAATCCCTAAAAGATCTCTCAATTGTGTATTTCCGGTTTCAACATAAATGATGGCAACCTGAAACCAAAGTCTCGGATTTTGTTCAATGGATAAAAAAACCTGAGTAGCATTCATGCCCTTGTAAGTATCAGATTTGCTAACTTTTCTTAACAATTCTGATGCGTAAGTATGCACAGGTTTCATTCTTCCGCCAGCATCTTGTATAATAACCCGGCTAAATTTAGCGGCGTGGTTTTCATCAATAATATTGGCTGTTACCAATGAATCTATTTGTTTTTGCAGCGGTGCATGATCGTGATCTTGGGAAAACGCAACCGTTGAAATAATCATCAACAGCACAGTGGTTAAAGCTGCTTTTTTCTTTTTTATTTTATCCAAGCCATTTCGAAGGGAGTCGAATCGGGTGTTTTTCACAAACATAATCAACATTAAACCAGCATATAATAAGAAATAACCGATATAAGTGATGGTTGATCCCCAGAAATCGTGATTGACCGATAAATGGGTTTCTTCGTACTCAGGTGTTATGTTGTAGCTTGACTGGAAAAATTTGTAGCCTTTATAATTTAATATATTGTTCATAAAAATTCTGAAATCAAAGGTTTCTTCTGGGTCAATAACAGTTACTTCACTGGCGAATGACATAGCGCTGTTTGAACCTGGATAAGTGTCTAATTGAAAATCGTTTAATTTAATGCTAAATGGCAATTGCATTTGCATAGCGCCGTAACTCATTCTGAAGTTTAAGTTTCCGACTGAAAAGATGGTTGGCGGTTGTATGGCGAATTGCCCACCCCAAAGTTTTATTGTTTTTGTTTCACCGCCTGCAGTAACTTCAAATTCTAATTGGGCCAAACTAAATTGTTCTTTGTCACCTGAAGTAGTTTTATAGGATCCTTTAATAGGCATTTGAGGAATCACAAATTCCATTCCTGCGATAAAATGCACTGCTAAAAGCGAAAAATCCTGCAAAGAATCTTTTACAATGGTGCCTTCAAATTTATCGGCCATTCTAAAAAAGGTTCCGTCAACAGCAGTTTTAATTTTTAAACCGCTGTCTGTAGATATAAAATCTATTGTATTTGGAGTTGGTGCATCAAAACCAACCATAACGCCGTGCACTTCTTCCGATGCTCCTTTTTTAATAAAATGGTCATGTCTTCCGCCAGCGCCCGATTCAACAAATTTTAAATATTCATCGCCATCTGCAGTCTCTTCAAAAACTTCCTGGGCATTTGGCGTATATTTTGTTAATTTTACAGCAACGTCGGCTCCTTTAAAATCTGTTTTGTAGTGAAAGTTATTTCCCCCTAAAGCTGATAATAAAATAGGTTTGTGGTAAGGTGTTTTTTGTTCATTCCCATCATTGACAACAACACTGATATAACTTTTTTCAGAGTAAAAAACATTGCTTACAGCACCTTCTTTAATAGGCATAATTCCCTCAAAGCTAATGTAGCGTGTTATTCCTGCACCTATCAAAATTAATAAAAATGACAAGTGAAAAATAAGCACCACCAATTTTTCTTTTTTATAAAGTTTGTATTTAAAAATATTTCCAAAAAAGTTGATAACGAAAAACACCATAATGGCCTCAAACCACCAAGCATTGTATACCAAAGCTTTTGAAGTTTCAGTGCCGTAATCATTTTCAATAAATGTTGCCACACCCATTGCTGCAGCATAAACTAAAAATAAAACGGCCGTTACACGAGTTGAATAAATAAGTGAAAGAAATTTGTTCATTTTAATTGATTTATTAGTAATAAAAAACGTTTTGCGAAGATAATGATATTTGTCATAATACTATATTATTAGTATAAATTTTAAGGCAATTTTAATCTTCCAAAATTTCAAGCACAAATATAACTGTAACATTTATTGCATTAACTGATTATTGTCATTAAAAAAGAATAAAAAATATCGAAATAATTGTTTAATAATTTTTTTAATTTTGTGCCTTATATTTCGGTAAATGAAAAACCTACACTGTTTTAAATTATACGCTGACGTCTTTTTAAATATAAAGCGTCCTGAATC
>JAUSOJ010000146.1 GCA_030656195.1 Lutibacter sp. | reverse complement strand
AAACTTTGTGGCGTAACTTCTAAATATTCATCATCCTTAATGTACTCCATACATTCTTCCAAAGAAAATTCTTTTTTAGGCGCAATGTTTACGGCCGTATCTGTTCCGGATTTACGAACGTTTGTTAATTTTTTACCTTTTATAAGGTTAATCGCCATATCATCTTGTCGGTTATTTTCGCCAACAACTTGTCCTTTATATATTTCCTGGTTGATATCGATAAAGAAAATTCCTCTGTCCCCAAGTTTATCAATGGCATAAGCCGTTGCTTTTCCTGCTTCAGCAGAAATTAAAGCACCATTCACAACCTCATTAAAATCACCTTTATAAGGGCTAAATTCAACAAAATTATGGTTGATGATGGCAGTACCGGCAGTTGCGGTCAATAATTTATTACGCAAACCTATTAACCCTCTTGAAGGAATGGAAAATTCTAAATGCTGTAAATCGCCTTTAGGCTCCATAATTAACAAATCTCCTTTTTTCAACGAAACCAAGTTAATTACTTTGCTTGCAGATTCTTCAGGAACATCGATCACAAGTGTTTCATATGGTTCACATTTAACGCCATCGATTTCTTTCATAATTACTTGCGGTCTTCCCACTTGTAATTCGTAACCTTCTCTTCGCATTGTTTCAATCAATACAGATAAATGTAAAATTCCGCGTCCGTAAACATTAAATCGGTCTTCGCTCTCTGTATCTTCTACTCTAAGTGCCAAATTCTTTTCAATTTCTTTGTACAATCTGTCACGTAAATGACGAGAAGTCACAAATTTTCCTTCTTTTCCATAAAAAGGTGAATTGTTAATGGTGAACAACATACTCATTGTAGGCTGATCCACTTTTAACCTTGTTAAAGGTTCAGGATTTTCAAGATCTGCAATGGTATCACCAATTTCAAATCCTTCAATACCTGTTATGGCGCAAATATCACCACTTCTTACAGTAGCAGCTCTGTCTTTACCCATCCCTTCAAAAGTATGAAGTTCTTTGATACGTACTTTTTTAAAAGTACCATCCGCTTTACAAATCGCATAATCCTTACCTTCAACCAAATCGCCTCTAAATACACGTCCGATTGCAATACGACCAACAAAAGACGTAAAATCTAAAGAAGTAATTTGCATTTGAGGTGTTCCTTCATAATAAGGAGCCTCTGGAATATTTTCTAAAATAGCGTCTAATAAAGGAACTATATTATCTGTTTGTTCTCTCCAATCTGTATTCATCCAGTTATGTTTGGCTGAACCATAAATTGTGGCAAAATGAAGCTGATCTTCTGTAGCGTCTAACGCACACATTAAATCGAATACTTTTTCGTGCACTATATCTGGTGTACAATTTTCTTTATCAACTTTATTCACCACCAAAATTGGCGTTAAACCCAATTCTAGTGCTTTACCTAAAACAAAACGTGTTTGTGGCATTGGACCTTCAAAAGCATCTACCAACAACAAAACACCGTCGGCCATATTTAAAACCCTTTCAACTTCACCACCAAAATCGGCGTGACCAGGAGTGTCAATAATATTGATTTTTACGCCTTTATAAATGATAGACACGTTTTTCGACAAGATGGTAATTCCTCTTTCTCTTTCTAAATCATTACTGTCCAATAATAATTCGGTACGAACTTTACGTTCATCTAAAATGTGGGCTTGATCAATAATTTTATCAACCAAAGTCGTTTTACCGTGGTCAACGTGGGCTATAATAGCGATGTTTCTGATAGATTGCATGTTCTAATTTTTTTAGGCGATGCAAAAGTAGTTGTTTTATTTTGTTTTATCTCACAAAAGTTTCACAATGATTTTCCCTATTTGATATCCTTAACTTACTGTTAATGTTTATCTTAAACAGAATGCAATTGCATTTTTATAAAATCCAATTTCATCAAATACTTGGAAATATGGATTATTGGCAGACTTCAAGAGCTATTTTTAGTGTTTTTAGGTGAATTTTGATCTTTAAAAAAAGCAGAAAAAAAACTGCCGGAAATGACAGTTTTTTTCAAAATTATTTTAAAAATTTCTTAAATTTTTCTTCTTACGCGTTCGCGTTTCAGCAATTCGAGTTCCCTATTTGTTTGTCCGGCCACTGAAGTATTTTCTTCGGCACGTCTAATTAAGTAAGGCATTACGTCGCGAACAGGGCCAAATGGCAAATATTTAGCAACATTATAACCTGCAGCTGACAAATTATAACTTATGTGATCGCTCATTCCATATAGTTGGCCAAACCAAATTCTCTTATCGTTTTTGTCAAAATTGTATTTTTCAATTAAATCCATACATAAATAAGAACTGTCTTCGTTATGCGTTCCTGCAAAAATGGCCATATCCTCAATGTTTTCCATCATATAAACCAAAACATCATTGTACATTTTATCGGTGGCAGGTTTGTTTTCGCAAATTGGATCTTTGTATCCATATTCCTCAGCGCGTTCGCGTTCTTTTTCCATATAAGCCCCACGCACCAATTTCTGTCCTATTTTAAATCCTTTTTCTTTGGCGCGGCTGTGCAATTTTTTCAGATAATCCAATCGATCCCAGCGATATAATTGCAAGGTGCCAAATACAATCACTTTTTCCTTGTTGTATTTTTCCATCATCTCCTCAATTAAATCATCTGCAGCCAATTGCATCCAACTTTCTTCAGCGTCAATTAATAAAGGAACATTTGCCTCATGTGCGGCTTTGCTAACAATGTCATATCTTTCTTTGATACGCTTCCACTCTACCAATTCATGTGCACTTAATTCTGAGCCTTCTGTTACTTTTTGGTAAATTTCAAAACGGCCAAATCCTGATGGTTTAAAAACTGCAAAAGGAATACTTGGTTTTTCAAGGCCAAATTTAATAGTGTTTAAAGTTTTTTCCATCGCCAAATCAAATTGTTCTTCAACTTCTTTGCCTTCAGCAGAATAATCCAATACCGAATACACATTTTTTGTGTACATTTTGTCGATTGTTGTCATACAATCGGTTTCAGTTACGCCGCCGCAAAAATGATCGAAAACGGTAGCCCTGATGATACCTTCAACAGGCAAATGCGTTTTAAGGGCAAACTTGGTAACGGCTGTACCAATTTTAACCAATGGCTCACGCTTTATCATTTCAAACAAATAATAAGCTCTTTCAAGCTCGGAATTTGATTTTAAAGCGAAGGCAACTTCAGTATTGTCAAATATTTTTTCCATTGTAGATTCTATTTGTACAAAGATACCCACAAAGTGTTTATTTTTTGATTTTTTTACCTTTAATTTGCACAAAATATTATCCGAAATGACACCTATTTTATCCAATAATTACTTTGTAAACTTTAATGAAGACGCCTACAGAAAACTTAATATTTATATTTCTGAATACAAGCCTTCTGCTATTTTTGTTTTGGTTGATGAAAACACCAATAATCATTGTTTGCCTATTCTTTTGCAGGAACTTGAAACGGAAGCTGAAATTGAAATTATTGAGATTGAAGCCGGTGAAATTAATAAAAACTTGGATACTTGTTCCGGCGTTTGGCATGCATTGACAGAATTGGGCACCGACAGAAAAAGCCTGATGATTAACCTGGGCGGTGGTGTTATTACAGATTTGGGCGGATTTGTGGCTTCCACTTTTAAACGCGGAATTGCTTTTGTGAATATCCCAACCACCCTTTTAAGTATGGTTGATGCGTCGGTTGGCGGTAAAACCGGCGTGGATTTGGGTGTTTTAAAAAACCAGATCGGGTTATTTTCAGATCCCGAAATGGTGTTGATTGATCCTCGTTATTTGGAAACCATTTCCGACCGTGAATTGCGTTCCGGATTGGCGGAAATTATAAAATACGGAATCACTTATGATATTAAACTTTGGAATGAGATATGCAGCTTTAAAGAATTAACTATCAGTAATATATCAAATTTGATTCATCGTTCCATTGAAATTAAAAATGAAGTGGTCACCAAAGATCCAAAAGAAAAGGGATTGCGCAAAATTTTGAACTTCGGACACACACTGGGTCACGCCATTGAATCTTATTTTTTGGAATC
>JAUSOJ010000143.1 GCA_030656195.1 Lutibacter sp. | reverse complement strand
TAGCGATAGGGCTCACCTCTTCCCATACCGAACAGAGAAGTTAAGCCTATCCGCGCAGATGGTACTGCCAATTGGTGGGAGAGTATGTCACCGCCTTTCTTTTGAAAAACCTTCAACTTTATTGTTGGAGGTTTTTTTTTGATCAATTTTTATTTTTTTTTATCTGGAATGATCTACTTCTGAAATATTTAACCTTATTTTGTTGTAATTAACCAATCAATTTACAGATGAAACAACAAAATTATAAAAATCACAGCAAATTTGTGATTGGATATCACGTAGTAACCCTTTTGGCCATTCTGGCTTTTTTAGGTGGCGCAACCAGAAATTTATGGAAATCATCTGAAGACAATTTATACTCGGCTTCATTATTGGTTTTGCTTGCCTTTATTTTATTATTTATGTTTTATTTCATTCGTTCTTTCGCTTTAAAAGCACAGGACAGGGCAATTCGTGCTGAAGAAAAGTTAAGGTACTTTATTTTAACAGGGAAACCAATCAGCAATAAGCTAACAATCAGACAATTTATTGGATTGCGTTTTGCGTCCGATGATGAATTCCCTGTATTGGTTGATAAAGCTGTAATGGAAAATCTTTCGGAAAATGACATTAAAAAGGCAATTACAAACTGGAAAGCGGATAATGATCGTTTATAGAACACGTCTTTTATCATTTTAAAATTTAATTAATCCTCCTTATATTTTGGAGGATTTTTAATTTCAATTGGCATAAAAATTTAGCTATCAAAAGTGAAATTACGGTAGTTTCAGATTTTTATTAGTGCAAAGTATAGAACCGAAATTGTCTAACAATACTTTTATATATGGGTTTAATATTATTTAAATTTTTAACAAATTTAAAATCATAAATTTTAGTCGATGCGATGAATTTAACTTATAAAAAGGGATTCTAGGTAGTATTATTTTAATAATTTAGCCAAAAATAAATTTAATGAAATATTTAAAGCATGTAGGGAAGTATTTTTTGATGCTTCGGCAAGTTTTTAAAAAACCTCAAAAATGGTCGGTTTTTAGAGAAATGTTGTTTAGGGAGGTTGAAGATTTAGGATTAAAATCGTTGGGAATTATAGCATTTATTTCATTTTTTGTGGGTGGTGTGGTTGCCATTCAAACAGCTTTGAATGTTGACAGTCCGTTTATTCCTAAATATTTAATTGGTTTTGCAACCATGCGATCTATGATTTTAGAATTCGCGCCTACTTTTATGAGCGTAATTTTGGCCGGAAAAGTGGGTTCTTATATCTCTTCAAGTATCGGCACAATGCGTGTAACTGAGCAAATTGATGCATTGGAAGTTATGGGAATCAATTCATTAAATTATTTGGTGTTGCCAAAAATTATTGCAACCATGTTTTTTTATCCCTTGTTAATTTCATTGGCCATGTTTTTGGGAGTATTTGGCGGATATGTGGCCGGTACGCTGACAAATTTATTTTCCAGTGATGATTACTTATACGGAATTAGACTTGATTTTGATCCTTATTACATTCAATATGCTTTGATTAAAACAGTGGTGTTTGCATTTGTGATTGCAACCATTCCGGCTTACCACGGCTATTATGTGAAAGGTGGTTCTTTGGAAGTGGGAAGGGCAAGCACGCAAGCGGTTGTTTGGACCAGTGTTGTGATCATTTTATTAAATTATTTTTTAACCCAAATGCTATTAGCTTAAATGATTGAAGTTACTGATTTATATAAAGAATTTAAAGGCATACCTGTTTTAAAAGGTGTTTCTACCACTTTTGAAAAAGGAGTGACGAGTATGATCATTGGCCAGAGCGGATCAGGGAAAACTGTTTTTTTGAAGTGTTTGGTAGGATTACATGTTCCAGATAGCGGCATTATTTGTTTTGATGGAAGAAAACATAAAGAACTTGACATTAAAGAGCAAAGGCTGTTAAGACAAGAAATCGGCATGGTTTTTCAGGGAGGCGCATTATATGATTCCTTAACAGTGGAAGAAAATATTATGTTTCCCCTTAAAATGTTTGCTGATCAATCTTTTTCTGAAAGGATGGATCGTGTGAATTTTGTATTGAAAAGGGTGAATTTGGAAAATGCCAACAAAAAATTCCCTGCCGAGTTGTCGGGCGGAATGCAAAAGCGTGTTTCCATTGCCCGTGCCATTGTAATGAATCCGAAATACTTGTTTTGCGATGAACCAAATTCGGGTTTAGATCCAAACACGGCTACCGTTATTGATAATTTAATCAAAGAAATTACAGAGGAATATCAAATTATTACGGTGATAAACTCACACGATATGAATTCTGTGATGGAAATTGGTGAAAAAATTATTTTATTAAAAGATGGTGTAAAAGAATGGGAAGGATCCAATAAAGAGATTTTTATAACTGAAAATGAAGCGGTTGTAAATTTCGTATATTCTTCTAATCTTTTTAAGAAAGTACGAGAGGCATATTTAAAAGAAACAAAGTAGTTAAGAAGTTTGTTTTTATTAAATATACCGTTATATTTGCACCCGCTAAAAAGAAAGAAATTGACCTGGTAGCTCAGTTGGTAGAGCACCTCCCTTTTAAGGAGGTGGTCCTGGGTTCGAGCCCCAGCCCGGTCACAAAAAGCTTCTCACAATAGGGGAGCTTTTTATTTAAAATCTTGGTGAGATACTCAAGTGGCCAACGAGGGCAGACTGTAAATCTGCTGCGCAAGCTTCGAAGGTTCGAATCCTTCTCTCACCACAAAAGCCCCAAACAAATTTGTTTGGGGCTTTTCTAATTTTTGTCAATAAAACGTTTAACAAAACATTGATATTATTAAACAAAAGAATATCTTTGCATAAAATTGAACAATTACATTATGATCAAAAAGATTGCGCTTTCCATTTTTTTATTAAGCCTAACAATTGGGTTTTCTCAGAATACGGGAACTATTAAAGGAAAAGTGATAGATATACAAACAAGAGGTCAAATGCCTTTTGTAAACGTTCTTGTGGTTGGAACAGATGTTGGTGCAATTTCAGATGAAAATGGTGCTTTTATTATAAAAAATGTTCCGTTGGGGTATGTGAAAGTGCAAGCGTCTTTTTTAGGATATTTAACTGCTTTGTCGGAGGATTATTTGGTGACCAATGAAAAAACGCCCTATATATTTATTGAATTGAAACAAGATAACGAGCAATTGGATGAAGTGCTTGTGCAAGCTAAATTATTTAAAAAATCAATTGAAAGTCCGCTATCTCGCCAATCTCTTGGAATTGCCGAAATTGAAAGAAATCCAGGCGGCAATAGGGATGTTTTAAAAGTAATTCAATCGCTTCCCGGAGTTGCTTCAAATCCAGGTTTTAGAAATGATATCATTATTAGAGGCGGATCGCCTGTTGAAAATAAATTTTATTTGGATGGCATAGAAGTCCCTGTAATCAATCATTTTCAAACACAAGGATCCACAGGCGGACCGGTCGGAATTATCAATGCCGATTTAATTCGAAATGTTGATTTTTCAACGAGTGCATTTCAATCTAACAGAGGAAATGCCTTGAGCTCTGTGATTGAGTTTACCCAAAAAGACGGGAATCCGGAAAAATTAAATACAAGGGCAACCTTGGGAACTTCGGATGCCGGGATAACTTTAGACGGCCCAATTAACGATAAAACCACGTTTATAGCATCGGTTCGCCAATCGTATTTGCAGTACTTGTTTAAATTAATAAAACTGCCTTTTTTGCCAACTTATAACGATTTTCAGTTTAAAGTAAAACACCAATTGTCTGCCAACAGCGAAATTAGTTTAATTGGACTTGGAGCCATTGATAAGTTTCGTTTAAATGAAAGTGTCAATAAAAATGTTACCGATGAAGAAACCATCAAAAGAAATCGTTACATTTTAAGTATTGTTCCGGTACAGGAACAATGGAATTATACAGTTGGAGCTTCTTACAAGCATTATGCCGGCAATTCTATGCAACAGGTTGTTGTAAGCAGAAACGAGCTAAGCAACAACGCTAAAAAGTATTTTAACAACACAACAAACGCTTCCGATTTATTGCTTGACTATACTTCAAAAGAAACTGAAAATAAGTTTCGGTTTGAAAACACGTCTACTACAACCAATAATTATAAATTATCAGTCGGATTTGGTTTGGAACAGGCCAAATACTTCAATGAAACATTTCAAAAAACAGCCAATTCAGAAGGCGTTTCCGAAGTCAATTTTTCTTCGGAATTGGCGATGTTTAAATACGCTGCATTTGGACAAGTATCAAAAAAATATTTCAATTCCAAATTGGGTACTTCCTTAGGTTTTCGCTTCGATGGCACAGATTATATTAAAGAAATGCAAAATCCGCTCAATCATTTTTCACCAAGAATTTCGTTGGCTTACGAACTCACAAATAAACTCACCGTCAATGCTTCGGCAGGGGTTTATTCCCAGCTTCCAACCTATACAATTTTGGGATATAGAGATAACGAAAATAACTTGGTGAATAAAAACAACGGGTTAAAATATTTGCAAGCAAATCATTGGGTAAGCGGATTTGAATTTACGCCAAACAACAGTTCAAAAATGAGCTTGGAAGGTTTTTATAAAACGTATAAAAATTATCCGTTTTCCATTAGAAATCAAATCAGTTTGGCAAATTTAGGAGCCGATTTTGGTGTTGTAGGCAATGAAGAAGTTACTTCAACATCCGAAGGAAGGGCTTATGGATTTGAATTATTCGCGCAAAAAAAATCTTTCGCCGGATTGTACGGAATTTTATCCTACACTTTTGTGGTGAGTGAATTTAAAGACAATTTAAACAATTACATTCCTTCCACTTGGGACAACAAGCATTTGTTGACCTTAACAGCAGGGAAAAAGCTGAAAAGAAATTGGGAAATTGGCGGTAAGTTTAGATTGGTTGGCGGACGCCCTTATACACCATACGATATAGATGCATCATCTGAAATTGCAAATTATGATGTATCAAATCAGGGAATTTTAGATTTCAGCCAATTGAATACAGAACGATTTAAAACCTTTACCCAATTGGATCTTCGGATAGATAAAACATGGTTTTGGAAAAAGTTTTCCCTCAATTTTTATGTGGATGTGCAAAACGCGTTAGCTGGTGAAGCCATTGAACAGCCTTATTTAATTCCGACTTTGGATGCCAACGGAAATAAAATAATTGATTCCAATAACAGTTCCAAATATGTATTGGAAAGTGTAAAAAACACTTCAGGGACTGTACTGCCAAGATTTGGAATTATTCTCGATTTTTAACGATTGTTTACAACAAGCGTGTCTAAATTTAAGCGCGTTTTAAGCCATTTTTTCAACCTAATTTCTTCTTGACGTTTGTTTTTTACCCCAGCATACCATTCGGCATTAAAAATGGCAATCGTATCAACTGTCTTGAAATTGGTTTTATACCGCATAGAATAGCTCAATTGCTTTAAGCCGCTGTAATTAATTTGGGCTTCCTTGCTAATTTGCAGGAAAGGAATTTGATTGGCGGAAAATTTTCCCAGTTCATTTTCCAAAAGTGTAATTTTGGCGTCTTTATCTTTGATGGATTCATTTCTTGAGGAAATTAAATTTTGATTTTGTGTGTGCAATTCCATGAGATTTTCAACTTCATTTATCAAATCTGAATCAGCGCCTTGTTCAACGATTAATTTTGTGTTCATTAAGCCGTATTTTGGTAATTTGGCCGACCAGTTATTAATTTCTTTAGAAGTCAGTTTTTTGCCATAAACATAAATTTTTATGGTTTTGTATTTATAATTTAAATCTTCATCTTTTTCGTCGATAATGCTTACACCGCTCTTTTTTAAGTCAGCAATTAAATTTTCTGCAGATTGTTTGAATTGATTTATTTTAAACAAATTAAAAAACAAGTAAATACTTCCTGCAAACACTAAAAATGCGATAAATGATGCCACCCTCGCTATTCTTTTTCTTTTTGCGGAATCGAGATAGTTAACCATTGGGAATTGTAAAAATTTCACAATTACAAAAGTGGCCAAAGCTATAAAAATGGTATTAATGCTAAACAAAAACATAGCGCCTCCAAAATAACTAAAATTTCCAATAGCCAATCCGTATCCTGCCGTGCAAAGCGGCGGCATCAAAGCAGTGGCAATCGCCACACCTGCAATGGTATTTGTTTGTTTTGTTCGTCTGCTAATGGCAACAATCAATGCCAAACCACCCGCAATGGCAATAAATACGTCACGCACATCGGGCGCTGTTCTCGCCAAAAGCTCTGGAGTTTCATTTCTGAAAATTGGAATC
>JAUSOJ010000083.1 GCA_030656195.1 Lutibacter sp. | reverse complement strand
AAGAACAGCCTAAACGAGTGGACTTTTCTTAAGTTTTTAATGATTCAAACAGAAACAAACCTCATCCTCGCTAATTTAGAAATAATGCAGCTGTACGCTAGTTTAGATGAAAATACAGAGGAAAGAGCGTTGTTTATGGGTAAAATTATTACAGATTATGAAAATGGCTGTAAAATGATTGGTGAACTTTTTGAAGAATCTACTTCAATCAGAAGAAAAGGGCAATATGACAATTTAAAATGGAGAAATGATAAATTAAAAGTTCTTCATAACCTTCATATTAAATACCTAAAACAATGGAGAGCGATAAATGATGAAAACAGCATCGAAAAAGAAAAGATTTTAACAAAATTACTCGGCTTAATTAATTCATTATCAAGCGGTTTAAAAAATACCGGGTAAAATTTTAAAGATTACACTTTTGATTTTTGGTATTTATTTCGATGGATTTTTATGTAATATCACTGTTGTTTTGTGTGAAGATAAAAAACAATTGACTTTTTACTAAAGATGAATATTGTAGAGAAATCATAAAATGTTACTTAAAACACAGCATTGAATTGCGCAGACGGCTCCGTTAAAAAACTGACGGAGCTCGTCTATTGCATTGACCTCAACTACGCCGCACATTGCCAAAACTTTGACGTTTTGTAATTGCAAATTTATATCTTAAATTTATAGACTTAATTTATTCAATCAAAATTAAAAATTTGCTAAGTTCCATGGTATTAAAAACTAATTAATTTGTGTTTTATGAAAAAAATAACGCTCCTTTTCCTTCTTTTGCTAAGCTTTTCAGGCCAAGCGCAAATGAAATCTGATGATGTAAAAACTTTTACTTTAAAAAACGGCATGAAGTTTTTGGTGGTGGAAGATTTCTCCATCCCAAACGCCAATATGTATTTGTTTTACAAGGTTGGAAGTCGCAACGAATATCAGGGAATAACAGGACTTTCGCACTTTTTTGAACATATGATGTTCAACGGCGCAGAAAAATATGGTCCAAAACTTTTTGACCAAACGATGGAATTTAACGGCGGTGCCAACAACGCTTATACCACTAAAGATGTGACGGTTTACACCAACTGGTTCCCGGCATCGGCGATGGAAGTGATCTTTGATTTGGAAGGTGACCGAATTTCCAGCCTCAGCATCGATCCTAAAATTGTGGAAAGTGAAAGAGGCGTTGTGTTAAGCGAGCGAAGTACCGGACTTGAAAATTCGCCTTGGCGCCAGCTGTCAGAAGCCGTGGAAGCCACCGCTTTTATTGAACATCCATATCATTGGTCGGTTATTGGCTATGAAGATGATATGAAAAACTGGAAACAACAAGATTTGGAACGCTATTTTAAAATGTATTATGCGCCCAACAATTGTGTGGTAGTTGTTTCCGGAGCCATCAAAATGGCTGAAGTTAAACGCTTGGCCGAAAAATATTTGGAACCGATTCCCGCGCAACCCGAACCTCCAAAAATAACCATTGCTGAACCGCCCCAAACCGGAGAACGCAGAATAACCGTGCAAAAAGAAGTCGCCACGCCTTATTTGATGTTGGCATATCATACGCCCGAAACCAAAAATGAAGATTATTATGCGTTGAATATCTTAAGCGCAGTGCTTTCAAGAGGACAATCGTCGAGATTGTATTCAGAGCTGGTTAATAAGAAACAGTTAGCCACCACGGTATTCACCGATTTTGGCGAGAGTTTTGACCCAAGTCTTTTCAGCATTTATGCCGTAGCGAATAAAGAGGTGAATCCTATAGATTTAGAAAACGCGATTTATGCTGAAATTGAAAAAATAAAAAATGAAGGCATCAGCGAAATGGAACTTCAGAAAATAAAAAACCAAAAATTGATGGAGTTCTACAATCAGGTAGAAACCATCAACG
This sequence comes from Lutibacter sp., assembly GCA_030656195.1. GTDB lineage: Bacteria > Bacteroidota > Bacteroidia > Flavobacteriales > Flavobacteriaceae > Lutibacter. Next base: position 42,738 of record JAUSOJ010000083.1, on the reverse strand, counting down.
GCAAATCGAACAATATCGGAACGTACGAAGTGTTTTTTGGCGATTATAAAAAAATGTTCCAAGCGCCAGATAATTACAATAAAATTACGGTTGCAGACGTGCAGAACGTCGCCAAAAAATATTTTAAAAAGAGCAACAGAACAGTAGGAGTTTTAAAAACTAATACAGAAGACTAATTATATGAAACCAATCGCACAAAAACTCATCATTATCGGCCTGTTTTTTCTGACCGTTTCAAATATCACAGCACAAGGGTACAAATTGCCCGAATATACATCCTTCAAGTTGCCAAATGGCCTAACTGTTTATTTGATGGAACAACACGATGTTCCTGTTATCAGTGTTTCAGCAGTTTTGCCAGCCGGCGCTATTTACGACCATGACAAAGCCGGATTGGCCTTTTTAACATCCAAAGCACTTAAACATGGAACAAAAAATTATAGCAAATTAAAGCTGGATGAAGAAATTGACTTTATCGGCGCTTATATCGGTACAGATGCCTCGAAAGAATTTGCAAGTGTTTCTTCAAAATTTGCAGCAAAGGATAAAGACAAAATGCTGACAATTATTAAAGAAATAATGCTGGATCCTGTTTTTAATGCTGAAGAGTTTGAGAAGGAAAAAAGCAGGCTCTTGGTGGGCCTTGAACAGCAAAAAGAAAGTCCGAGAGCGGTAATAGGCAATTATTTCGACAAGCTTTTGTATGGCAATCACGTTTATGGAAATACCATACAAGGAGATCTTTCAAGTATCGGAAAATTAACAGTGGAAGACATAAAAACTTTCTACAACACAAATTACAAACCCAATCAGGCAGCCATCAGCATTGTTGGAGATTTTTCATCAAAAGAAATGAAAAGAAAATTAACTGCATTGTTTTCAAACTGGAAAAAAAGCGAAAATATAATTGAAAATCCAGCGCTAAAAAACATTGCTTCTCTATCTGAAAATAAAGTGCTGTTAATCAATAAAGACGATGCAAAAGAAACAACATTTTATATTGGCGCACCCGGCATAAGCAGAAACAATCCCGATTTTGTGGCTATTGAAGTGATAAACACCTTGTTTGGCGGCCGATTTACTTCGATGCTGAACGATGAACTGCGCGTAAATACCGGTTTAACATACGGTGCAAACAGCCGATTTAATACCTTAAAAAATGGAGGTTCTTTTGTAATCAACACTTTTACCGCAAGTAAAACTACGCAAGATGCTATTGATAAATCGTTGGAAGTTTTGAACAAATTACATACAAACGGCATCGATGAAAATTCACTGACCTCAGCCAAAAACTATGTAAAAGGACAGTTTCCGCCGCGTTATGAAACAACAAATCAGCTCGCAAACTTGCTTACACAAATGTTCTGGTACAATTTTGACGCGAGTTTTATTGAAAATTTTGAAAAAAATGTTGACAGCTTAAATCTTGAAAAAGCCAACCAAATAATAAGCCAATATTTCCCAAAAAACAATTTTCAATTTGTGTTGGTGGGCAAAGCTGCCGACATCAAAAAAATTGCTGAAAAATATGGTGAAGTGACGGAGGTAAATATTAAGGACTAAGCAAAATCGATTTGTTTAACATTGCCAAAATATCGAAAATAGCGTTGTTTAAAAGTGCTTCAAAAAACAGAAAGTTTGCATTTAATGATAACGGAAAGTCCCAATGCAACTATTTAACTAAATGTTGGTAAAAATTACTGATATTTATACCCTTGAATTATAAACCCTATGTAATATGAGCATTTCCTTTCAAAAACTGTTTTTTGCCATCGCAACGGTAATTGCAATTTTTGCAATTTTAATTTTAGCAAAAACCATTCTTGTTCCATTAGGTTTTGCATTGCTTATTTCCTTCATTCTTTACCCGTTGGCAAAAAAGTTCGAAATATGGGGAATCAATCGAATTTTGGCTACTTTTTTTTCAATGCTTGTCATGATTTTAATTCTTGGAGGCGGGATTTTCTTTTTTTTAACCCAAATCACTAATCTTCCAAATGTGCTTTCCGATTTTCAGGATAAAATCATGGGGTTGCTAAGAGATATGATTATCTATATCAATAACAATGTCAATTTGGAAGCAGATTTAGAGCAAGATTATATTATTGACCAATTAAAAGAATGGATAAAAAACGTGGCTTTTCCTTTTGCTGAAAACACCTTTTACACCACCACAAGCTTTTTGGCCGGACTTTTGGCGACCATCGTTTATACGTTTCTGTTTTTAATTTACAGAACAGGATTAACGCAGGCATTTTGTAAGTTTTCTCCTGAAGACAAAAGAGAAGTTGCTTTAAATATGCTTAAAAAAGTGCAAAAAGTTGGCCAGAAATATTTGAGCGGAATGATTATTCTTATCATTATTTTAGGTTTGGCCAATAGCATCGGACTTTGGATTATTGGTGTTGACAGTCCGTTTCTTTTCGGATTTTTGGCCGCCGCAATGTCAATTATTCCTTATGTTGGTACAACTTTAGGTGCAAGTATCCCAGTTTTATATGCATTTATGTCGCACGATTCTTTGTGGATTCCATTTGCGGTTGCCGTGATGTTTTGGGCCATCCAATTAATCGAAAGCAACTTTTTGAGTCCGAAAGTAGTGGGAAGCAGTTTGCAAATCAATGCCTTGGCCGCCATTTTAAGTTTGCTTATTGGTGCTTCAGTTTGGGGAATTGCAGGGATGATTTTGTTCTTACCTTTTGTTGCAATGTTAAAAGTAATTTGTGAAGAATTTGAATCTTTAAAACCCATTGCCTTATTAATTGGAAGCCAAGAAGATGACCATAAAGAGAAAAAAGAAAAATCAATACAAAGCAGTTTGATAAAAATTAAAAACAAGTTATTGAAATCAAAAAATAAGCCTAAAAAATAACAGAATAATAAGATTACCAAAATTTAAAAAAACATTAAAAACACGTAGCATGAAAAAACAATTCCTATTTATCACACTGATCCTTTTCACAATCATCAGCGCTTGCAATTCAAATCCAAAACCCGAGCAAAACTTAGATGCAATGCCCGACAATAGTTTAAATTCTTTAGACTGGCCTGGTATTTACCGAGGTGTTTTACCTTGTGCAGACTGTGAAGGCATTGAAACTGAAATTAAGCTAAATGCCGACTTAACCTATGTGATTTCTTCAACATATTTAGGGAAAAATGAAGAAGCATTTAAGGAAGCAGGTGCTTTTAAATGGGATGAAGCAGGCGCCAAAATAACCTTGGAAAATGTGGATCCAAAAACATCAGCCAATCAATTTTTGGTTGGGGAAAACATGCTTTTCAAATTAGATGCAGAAGGAAACAGGATTGAAGGCGATTTAAAAGAAATGTACCAATTAAAAAAAGTGTATTTAGACAATACGATTGCTGAAAAATACTGGAAACTTATTGAGTTAAACGGAAAGAAAATAATTTTAGGCAAAAACCAGAATACTTCGCCTCATTTAACGCTGAAAAATGAAAATAGCCGTGTTTTTGGAAATGGCGGCTGCAATGCATTTCAAGGTGACTACGAACTTGCAGAAGGAAATAAAATAAAATTTTCAAAAATAGGGTCAACAAAAATGTTTTGCGATTATATGGAAACAGAACAAGCGTTGCTCCAAGTTTTAGAAAAAGTTGAAAATTATTCCGTAGAAAATGATACGGTGTCGCTAAACAACCCAACAATGGTTTCCTTGGCGAAATTTCAGATGATTTACGCAAAATAAAGAAAAACAAATTTTTGAAAGTTTTTTCTGAAAAATAGCTAAATAACAAATTTGCCGGCAAATGGATAACATTAAAATAATTAAAGCAACCCAAAAAGATACAGAGCTGCTATTAAATATTGGACGGCAAACCTTTTTTGAAAAATTTACAGAAAACAATTCCGAAGAAAATATGCTTCAATATGCTGCAGAAGCCTATACATTTGAAAAAATATTGAGTGAAGTTAACAACCCAAACTCTCAATTTTATCTGGCAACCATAAACGACCAAACTGTTGGCTACCTGAAAATCAATTTTGGCGAAGCGCAAACCGAATTGCAAGACCCGCAAGCGCTCGAATTGGAACGCATTTATGTGCTAAAAGAATTTCAGGGGAAAAAAATTGGACAAATGCTTTTTGAAAAAACACTTGAACTCGCAAAAAAAGCAGCAATTAATTATGTTTGGTTGGGCGTTTGGGAAGAAAATAAAAGCGCCATAAAATTTTATGAAAAAAATGGTTTGAAAGCCTTCAGCAAACATATTTTTATGTTGGGCGATGATCCGCAAACCGACATTATGATGAAAATTGAACTTAACAACGCTTAAACAATCTAAAAAAACAGGGGCATTTATTCAAAAATATTTATATTCCCCATAATTCCATTATATTTACCGCCAATTAAAGTCTTTTTAAAGGAGAAAACAATAAGAATAGCAAATGACCGATTTTTTTGAACATTTGATGCACGAATTTGAATTGCCGCTGGGAAATCCGGTGTTGATATTTTCTCTTATCCTCCTTATTATTCTGCTCTCGCCCATTCTTCTTCGAAAATTAAATATTCCGGGAATTATCGGTTTAATTATTTCAGGGGTCATTATTGGTCCCTACGGATTAAATATTCTTGAAAAAAATTCAGCAGTCGATTTATTTTCAACCATAGGTTTGCTGTATATTATGTTTATTGCCGGACTGGAATTGGACATGAACCAGTTTAAGGCGAACAAAAATAAAAGTCTTTTATTTGGGTTTTTTACATTCATCTTTCCTTTGAGCATTGGCTTCTCCGTTTTTTACTATTTGTTGAATTATAATTTTAATGCGTCACTATTAACCGCAAGCATGTTTGCTTCACATACCCTTATTGCTTATCCAATTATTAGCAAATTTGGGATTTCCAAAAATCAAGCAGTAGCCATTACCGTTGGTGGAACCATCTTTACAGATACCGCCGCCTTATTGATACTTGCCGTTATTATGAGCAATAATCAAGGAAGTCTAAATCAGGAGTTTTGGATTAAACTGGGTGTTTCGTTAGCCATTTTTTCAGCCATTATGTTTTTTGTGATCCCTAAAATTGCAAAATGGTTTTTCAGCAGGCTGGAAAGCGAAAAGCATTCGCATTATATTTTTGTGCTGTCCGTTGTTTTCTTTGCGGCATTTTTGGCTCAAGTTGCGGGTGTTGAAGCCATTATTGGTGCTTTCGTTGCCGGATTGGCTCTCAACAAACTTATTCCGGCTTCTTCGGCGTTGATGAACAGAATCGAGTTTATTGGCAATTCCTTGTTCATCCCATTTTTTCTGATCTCGGTTGGAATGATTGTCGACATGAGTGTTATATTAAAAGGCCCCTCAGCCTTAATAATAGCTGTTGTAATGACAATAGTCGCTATTTTTGGAAAATGGATTGCGGCATTTGCTACGCAACTTGTTTTTAGGTATTCATCGGCACAACGCCAGCTAATTTTTGGACTTAGCAATGCGCAGGCAGCAGCCACACTTGCTGCTGTTTTAATAGGTTATAAGGCCGGAATACTGGATGAAAATATTCTAAATGGCTCCATTGTTATGATCCTAATTACTTGTATAATAGCATCCTTTGCAACAGAAAAAGCAGCCAAGAAAATTGTTGTTGAAATGGAGGATGACAACAGCAATTTAAAAAAAGAAAGCAGCTTCAACAATGAACATCTTCTTATTCCAATCGCCAATATTGAAAGCATAGAAAAACTGCTTGAGTTCTCTATTTTCATCAGGGATAAAAAATCTGCCAATCCTATATCCATACTTTCCGTAGTTTCCAATAATGACGAAGCGGAAATAAACATTATAAAAGCAAGAACCAAGCTCGAAGCCTTTGTGAGACAGGCGTCGGCTTCAGAAACAAAAGTAAATATTATTACCACCATAGACCATAACAGGGCAAGCGGCATAGCGCGTATTGCCAGGGAAATTATGGCCGATATTATTATTTTGGGTTGGCCACGCCGTGCTGCCTTAATAGATAAATTAATTGGCGAAAAAGTGGACAATATTTTAGACAACACCGATAAAACCACTTTTATTTGCCATTTTGAAAAACCTTTGGTATTGCACAAACGAGTTGCCTTAGTAATCCCTCCTTTGGCTGAACATGAAAACGGATTTGAACAGTGGTTTACAAAAATGTCGAAACTAGCACAAGAGCTCAGTATTCCTATCTTGTTATGCAGTAACGAAACAACCAGAAATTCAGTGACTAAACTGATGAAAAAAGTGAAATTAACAGCAGCAATTGTCCCTTATTTGTTTGAAGAATGGGACGACTTTTTTGTATTGTCAAAAGTCTTCAACCAAGATGATTTGATAGTGCTGGTTTGTGCAAGAAAGGGCGCGGCTTCGCATATGAACGTACTTGAAAATCTTCCCACAAAACTCGAAAAACATTTTGAAACAAACAGCAGAATCATCATTTATCCGCAGCAATACACTCAATTTTATGGCACCGAACGTTATGATGACATTACACCCGACCCACTGCGTAAAGGAATTGAAGCCGCACAAAAAATTGGCCGCGGCATAGGAAACATCTTTAAAAAAGATGGCCAGGAATAATTCGTAAAACAAATTGATTAAATATCTTTACAAAATATTTACCGCATTAAAAAGCAAACCTCAAAAATAAAAAGGGCTAACCGGCTGCCTATATAGCCTGAATCAGCAACAAAACAGATGAAACTATCAGAAATTTCGCCTTTAAAAAAGCAACTGGTTAAATTCACGCTCATTGGTCTTTTGGCCGTTTCGGTCGATTTTTTGAGCTATTTTATCTTGCTTAATATCTTCCCCGAAAAAATGTCCCAAACCATTGGCAACGAAGCGCTGGCCAAAAGCATCTCGTTTATGTGCGGAATGACCGTGACTTATTTTCTCAATAAATTTTGGACCTGGAAAAAAAAGGACAAATCCAAAAAAAGATTGGTGAAATTTATGGTTTTATACGGCGTCGCATTGCTAATAAATGTAGGCTCCAACTCGGCTTTGCTTTATATTTTGCACCAATACAGGAATTTTGTCGATCTGCCTTTCAAATACGTCATTGCCTTTGTGGGCGCCTCCGGTCTCAGCGCCTCATTTAGTTTTATGGGACAAAAATTTTGGGTGTTTAAAAGTTCCGATACCATTATTGTGCATTAAATACTGTTGGGCGTTTCCCGCCAGCCTGCCTGCCGGCAGGCAGGCTGGCGGGTCAGGCTATCACTACTCGCTTTTTTCAGTTGCGAAAAGCAACAAAAAAAGAGCTCAAACATACCGTTCTATCCTTAACGCAACCTGAATTACAAATTACGTCCCGATAGCTATCGGGATTATGAATTACGAATTATTCTCCATATTTCTCTGTGATTCTTAGTATTTTCTTTGTGAATCTTTGTGCAATAATTATTTCACCATTTACACTGAGGTAAAAACGAGATACACAGAGCACTGCGAAATAACTGATTGTAAAACCTTTGGGGGTTCAAAATTATTGGTGAAAATTTTCCAGCAAAGCAATTTCTTAGACCTAGCTAATAGGTTTTCAAAATGGGTTTGGTTAACCAAGTTTAGATGAAACTTACATTTTGTGACGCTAAAAACAAATTAAAATTTTGAAAATTGTAACTTATAAGTTACATTTGTTTAAATGAAAAAAGTAAGGGAAGTAATTGCGTACAAAAGTCATTTTGAAGATTTTCTATTTGAACAACCCATTAAAGTTCAAGATAAGATCTACAAAGTGATTGAAATAATAGAAACGTACGAAAGAATTCCTTCAACTTATCTCAAAATAATTGTTGGAACTAATGGACTTTACGAAGCAAGAATTAAATTAGGCACAAATATATGGCGCGTGTTTTGCTGCTTTGACAAAGGAAAACTTGTAATTTTATTAAATGGGTTTACAAAAAAATCGCAGAAAACTCCAAAAAAAAAAATTGAAAAAGCCATTAATTTAATGAACTCATATTATGAAGACAAAAACAAACAAAATGGAAACTAAAAGTTGGAAAAAAATCAAAGATTCTGTTTACGGAGAAAAAGGGACTGAACGCAGAGATGAGCTCGATAGAGATTTTGAATCATTTAAGATTGGACTTTTATTACGAAAAGCAAGAGAAGAAAAAAAACTAACTCAAGAACAACTTGGTAATTTAGTTGATAAAAAACGAACTTACATTTCTCGCGTCGAGAATGATGGAAGTAATCTTACGTTAAAAACGCTTTACGATATCGTGGAAAAAGGGCTTGGAGGAAAGGTAAAAATTTCTATTGAAGTCTGAAAAAAGTGAATTATAAACAAAAAAACCGGACAAATTGCCCGGTTTTTTCTCAAAAAGATTCAAAATCAATTGAAAAGATGCTGAAAAAATATCAGCAATATATAATTGTTTTAACTTAACGCTTCTTTAATTCTTTTAATCGCTTCACGCAAATTAGCTTCCGAAGCGGCATAAGAAATTCTGATGCAGGTTGGCGCGCCAAAAGCATCGCCGGTTACGGTTGCAACATTGGCTTCTGCCAATAAAAACATAGAAAAATCTGCGGCATTTTCAATTTTATGTCCTTTAATTTCTTTTCCGAAGAAAGCCGAAACATCAGGAAAAACATAAAAAGCGCCTCCAGGTACATTTAATTTAAATCCGTCAATTTCCCTGATCAAATCTATCACAATATCTCTGCGGTTGTGAAATTCATCAACCATATATTTTATTTTTGAAACTGGCGCCTGCAACGCTGCAATGGTTGCACGTTGTGCAATGCTGTTGGCTCCCGAAGTAATTTGTCCTTGCATTTTTGTGCAGGCTTTCGCAATCCATTCCGGTGCACCAATGTAACCAATGCGCCAGCCGGTCATAGCAAATGCTTTTGCAACACCGTTAACTGTGATGGTTCTGTCGAACATGCTTGGGATTTCTGCAAAACTAAAATTAGGCTCTCCGTAATTGATGTGTTCGTAAATTTCATCAGAAAGAATGTAAATATTCGGGTGCTTTTCCAACACTTTTGCAAAAGCCCTATATTCCGCTTCACTGTAAATGGTACCGCTCGGATTGTTTGGAGAGTTGAAAAACACCATTTTAGTTTTTGGCGTAATGGCAGCTTCCAACTGTGCCGGCGTAATTTTAAAATCTGATTCAACGGTTGAAGGAATTTCAACATACGTAGCTTCAGCCAATATGGAAATGGCCGAATAGCTCACCCAATATGGCGCAGGCAACAACACCTCATCACCCGGATTTAACAAAACCATCGCCACATTGGCAATAGATTGTTTTGCACCGGTAGAAACCACAATTTGATTGGGCTGGTACGTTAAATTGTTGTCGCGTTTAAATTTTTCGCAAATCGCCTTTTTTAAATCCACATAACCATCAACCGGACTGTAAGAACTGTAATTGTCGTGAATGGCCTGGATTGCGGCTTCTTTAATAAAATCGGGTGTGTTAAAGTCCGGTTCCCCTAAACTTAAACTGATAATGTCTTTTCCCAGTTCTTTTAGTTCTCTGGCTTTTGCAGCCATGGCTAAAGTTTCTGAAACCGGTAAATTGTTAATTCTGTCTGAAAGTTGGTTGGTCATAAAATAAAAATTTATGCGTACGCAGGCTTTGCGCCCATCGTTTTTAATTGATTAAAATGTTCTAAAATTGCTTTATGAAAGGTTTTATATTCGTTGTACGGCAAATTAAATTCCAAAGCCGTTTCTTTTACAATTTTAGCTAATTTTCCGTAATGAATATGAGAAATATGCGGAAAAATATGGTGTTCAACCTGATGGTTTAATCCGCCTGTATACCAAGAAATAAATTTATTGTTAGGCGCAAAATTGGCGGTGGTATATAATTGATGCACTGCCCAAGTGTGTTCTAAATTGCCTTCTTTATCTGGCAAAGGCATTTCTGCCATTGGCACAATGTGCGCCAATTGGAACACTATGCTTAAAATGATTCCTGCGGTATAATGCATCACAAAAAATCCGATCAATACTTTCCACCAGGCAATATCCAACACCAATAAAGGCAAAACAACCCACAGTAAGTAATAAATGATTTTGGTCACAATTAAAGTGGTCCATTCTGCGGCTGGATTTGGAAATTTTCCATACGAAAGTTTGCGTTTTAAATACTTGCGCATTTGTCTAAAATCGGTGGTGATTGCCCAATTTATGGTTAACAGTCCGTATAAAAGGAAGGAATAATATTTTTGAAATTGATGTATTTTCAGCCATTTTGTGTTTTTGTTAAAACGGATAATCCTGCCGGCATCAATATCCTCATCAAATCCGGGAATATTGGTAAAAGTGTGGTGTAAAACATTGTGCTGCACTTTCCAGTTGTAAACGTTTCCGGCCAAAATGTACATACTGCTTCCCATAACTTTATTGACCCACTTTTTGTTCGAAAATGATTCGTGGTTGCTGTCGTGCATCACATTCATTCCAACGCCTGCCATCCCAATTCCTATCACAACGGTTAATAAAAGCAATGCCCATTGTGGCATTGAAACTGTTAAAATAACAATTAATGGCGCTAAAAAAAGACCAAACATAATAACAGCTTTGGTGTATAATTTCCAATTGCCGGTGCGTTTTAGCTCATTTTCTTTAAAATAGGCATTCACCCTTTTGTTGAGTGTTTTGAAAAAAATCGCTTTCTCTGTGCGAGAAAAGCTGATGGTATTGCTTGTCATAATAATATGTGTAAATCAATACATTACAGCGCCAAAATTACGCCATTAATGTTTCGGTAAATAACTTTTGTGAAAAATATAACATTTTTTCAAAAGATGTTAATTTAATTTAGGAAACCGTAATTTTGCGCTCACAATACTGCAAATATATGGATATCATTTTAAAATATTTCCCCGATTTATCGGAAAATCAACGGGCCCAATTTTCAAAATTAGGTGAATTATATGCTTTTTGGAATGCCCAAATCAATGTGATTTCAAGAAAAGACATTGATGAATTGCAAGTTCGTCACGTATTGCATTCCCTGGGAATTGCGAAAGTGCAACCGTTTCAGGCCGGATCGCGAATTTTGGATGTTGGAACTGGCGGCGGTTTTCCGGGAATCCCGTTGGCGATTTTGTTTCCTGAATCTCATTTTCATTTGGTGGATTCCATCGGTAAAAAAATAAAAGTGGTGAAGGAAGTTGCCGATGCATTGGATTTAAAAAATGTGAAGACCGAAGCCATCAGGGCTGAAGAAGTAAAAGGGGAATTCGATTTTATCGTGAGCCGCGCAGTTACCAATATGGACGATTTTGTGAAATGGACCAAAAGCAAAATCGCCAAAAAACAGCAACACGAACTAAAAAACGGAATTTTGTATTTAAAAGGTGGTGATTTAACCGAAGAATTACAAAATTTTCCTGGTGCAAAGCTGTTCAATCTAACCGATTTTTTTGAAGAAGATTTTTTTGAAACCAAAAAAGTGGTGCATATTTCTTTAAAAAAGAAATAAATATGATTTATGTTATCTTTTAACAAATTAATAAAAGGTAATTTTGTCTGATATTAAATCGTAAAATTATGAGTCAAGATAAAGCATGTTTAGTTTGTAAAAAACCATCAACGGAAGTTCCGGTAACAAAATTTTATTACCAGGAAAGTGAATTTTATATCTGTCCGCAACACATCCCTATTTTAATACATAATCCACAAGAATTAAATGGATTATTGGCTGGTGCCGATAAACTGACTGGAGGATAAAAACTATAAAATTCAATTTAAACAAAATTAGCATTTAAACGCATAGCGATAAGTAAATCATTTGCGTTAAGGATTACTTCACCTTTATTATTTTGTTTTGGAGTTCAGTGAACCATGTTTGAAGTGAAAATCCTTTTTTTATTCGCCGAAAAGGCGAATAAAAAAAGATTGTAACGTAAAGCCTGACCCGCCAGCCAGCCGGCAGGCAGGCAGGCTGGTGGGTAACGCCCACAATTTTTAAATTTATTGCATAAAAAAACGCACCAATCGGCACGTTTTTTTATTTTGAATTTTATTACTTTTTGAATTTATCTGATAAATCTTTACCAAATTCTTTCAATTTTTCAATGGCTGTTTCCACTTCTTTTTCCACGGTTTCAATGGTGCTTTCTTTCAAAAACGGATATCTGTAATCTGTTGGCGGCACAAAAGTTTCTTTAATGGTGCGGGTATTTACCCAACGCAATAAATTCCAAACAGAACCTGCTTTGTCGTTTGTTCCCGATCCGCGGGCACCTCCAAAAGGCTGTTGTCCAACAACGGCTCCGGTTGGTTTGTCGTTGATGTAAAAGTTTCCTGCGGCATTTTCCAATTTGTTGGTGGCAATATCAATTACATAACGGTCGCCGCTAAAAATAGCGCCCGTTAAAGCATATTCACTTGTTGAATCGATCAAATCAAGGGTTTCTTCCCATTTCTCGTCTTCGTAAACAAAAATGGTCATAATTGGCCCGAACAACTCATTACACATTGTTTTGTATTTTGGGTTGGTGGTCAAAATGATGGTTGGTTCAATAAAATAGCCAACTTCATCGCTGTAACCGCCGCCAATAATAATTTCGGCATCTGCATCAGCTTTCGCTTCTTCAATATAACCCGATAATTTTTTGAACGCTCTGTTGTCGATTACCGCATTTATAAAGTTTGTAGGATCTTCTGGAGATCCCATTTTAAACGATTTCAAATCTCTTTCCAAAGAAGTTTTAATGGCGCCCCACAAGCTTTTTGGCAAATAAGCACGAGATGCAGCAGAACATTTTTGGCCTTGGTATTCAAAAGCGCCTCTTGCAATTGCCGTAGCAACTTCTTGCGCATTTGATGTTGGATGTGCCCAGATAAAATCTTTTCCGCCAGTTTCCCCAACAATACGAGGATACGATTTATAATTGCCCACATTTTTTCCGATGGTTTCCCAGAAACTGTTAAATACCGGTGTAGAACCTGTAAAGTGAACACCTGCAAAATCGCGGCTGTTCAATAAAACATCGGTAATCATCGCCGAATTTCCAGTTACCATATTGATAACGCCATCAGGCAAACCTGCAGCTTTAAACAATTCCATAATTACCTGTGCAGAATAAATTTGGGAACTTGCCGGTTTCCAAATAACCACATTTCCCATCAATGCTGGTGCCGAAGGCAAATTCCCTGCAATTGCAGTAAAGTTAAAAGGTGTAATGGCATATACAAATCCTTCAAGCGCACGATATTCCATGCGATTCCAGATTCCGGCTGATGAAGCCGGCTGATTGTTGTAAATCTCCGTCATAAATTGCACGTTAAAGCGCAAAAAGTCGATCAATTCACAAGCGGAATCAATTTCGGCCTGAAATGCATTTTTTGATTGTGCAATCATGGTGGCCGCATTCATTTTATAACGAAACGGGCCAGATAATAAATCGGCAGCTTTTAAGAAAATCGCGGCTCTGTGTTCCCAGCTGGTAGCTGCCCACTTAACGCGTGCTTCTGCAGCTTTTTTAACGGCCATTTCAATATGTTCCTTTTCTGCAACATGGTATTTTCCCACACAGTGTTTGTGGTCATGTGGCGGATGAATGTCAACCGTGTTTCCTGTTCTGTATTCTTTGCCTCCGATATAAAAAGGAATGTCAATTTGCTCATTGAACATTTTTTTATAGGTGTCTATTAACGCTTTGCGTTCTGGAGTTCCTGGAGCGTATGAATTTATAGGTTCATTAACTGCTTTTGGTACATTGTAAAATCCTGAAGCCATGGTATATATTTTTTAAGGTTTTTTAATTTAAATTTGTTTTGCAAAGTTACAAAATTGAATTTACTTAAAATATTAAGGCCTAATACTCAATAATCAAATTTTAATACCATGTGTACCGTTACTTTTTTGCCTTTATCAAACAACAATTTTATCCTGACTTCCAACAGGGATGAACAGCCGCAAAGAGAAACGTTGCCACCGAAAATTTATGAGGAAGATGGCATTAAAATGCTGTTTCCGAAGGATAAAGTTGCCGGAGGAACGTGGATTGGCGTAAGTTCAAAAAAAAGATTGGTTTGCGTGTTGAACGGTGGTTTCATAAAACACAAAAGAAAAGAGAATTACAGCAGAAGCCGCGGGCTCATTGCCAAAGAATTGTTGAAAGAAAATGACTTTCTGCCTTATATTGAAAGCCTTGATTTGTTGGGCGTTGAGCCTTTTACTATGATTATAGTTGACTGGAATAATAACGAATTGAATTTGGTTGAATTGGTTTGGGACGAAAATCAAAAATACCTCACAAAACACAAAATCGAACCCAAAATTTGGTCTTCTTCTACGTTGTATACTGATGAAATTAAGGAATTACGCAACACTTGGTTTCAACAATGGCTGAGTGAAAATGAATTTACATCCGAAGCGATTTTGAAATTTCACCATCAGAAAACCGATGATAAAGAACAATCGATTTTGATGAAACGTAACTATGTTGAAACCGTAAGCATCACATCAATAAAAAAAAATGAAAATGCCATTGAAATGATTTATGAAGATGTTGTTCACAACAAAAAAACTGCCGTTAATTTTAAGCGCTCATAAAAGAAATAATTGCCACAATCACAACTCCAACAATCGCCAAAAAAGTATAAAAACTGTTCAGTAAAATAAAATTTACGATGGTTACAAAACGTTTCTGTCCGTAAAAATTGCGCAATGCTTTGTAAAAATAAACAAGAAATAGGAGTACAAATATCCAAGTTACGTTTTCCATTTTAAAGACCAAATTCAGCAAATAGAAAATGACAAACAACAGAAAAAAGACCGTTTGGGTATTAAAAACAAATACCAAATGTTCCATATACGTGAAATTTTTTCTGATGTACAGCAATTTCAAAAAAAGTGTGAAAACCGGCAGAAAAACGAACAAGGAAATGGAAATATAGGAAGTGAATTTTTTGATTAAATTTTTGACGCCTGTTTCGGTATTTAATTGCGCCCAATTTGCTTCCGCCTTTTTAACCTGCTGGTAATAAAAAGTGTTCCAAAATGTTTTTTGATAACCCAAACTGTCCAATGCCTGCTCATTGGTGTAAGCAGGGAATTTTCTGCGGAAGTTAAAAAAGTCACCAATTTTATCAAAAAAACCGATGTCGGCTTCCTGCTTGGTTTTTATGGCATATTCGCGTGGTGTTTTTGTGGAATCCGCATCCTTTTCATACAGACTAAATGCATTTTCCAGATCAGCAATCACTTTGGCGTTGGCGGAATCTTTTGGCATGTTATCCGCGGTTCTTTTTTTTATTTCTGCCTTTATGGAATCGATTTTTTGCGAGTCTAATTTAGACAGGGAATCTGAATTTTTTGTGGCTGTTGCAATGTCTTTTATCGGATTTTTGGCGCTGTCAATTTGGTTTGAAATCCCCCAAATCAGAAAGAAAATAATGGAAACCTGCAAATATAGCTGAAACGGATTTACGTATTTAACGCGTTTTCCTAAAATATACTCTTTGGCAACTTTTCCCGGTTTTATGAGCAATGGAATAAAAGTGGCCCAAAATTGGGAGTCGTAAGACAAGAATCCCGAGACCAGTTTATTGATATAATTACCGATACTTAATTTGCATGTGGTGTTTTTTTGTCCGCAATACGAGCAAAAATTTTCATTCCGCAACAATGGCATTCCGCAATTTAAACACTCCAGCCCTTTGGCTTGTTTAAAATGAAACCGCTGAAGCTTAAATTTCATTTTTCTAGTTATGAATACTGGAAACCATCAATTGAAATGTGGGAATGTAAACTTTAAAAGTTCCTGAATTTGTGAAGTTTACCATACTGTAAAAGCCTTTCATTGCACCGATTGGCGAAGTTAAAAAGCAATTCGATTTATACGTGTATTTATCGGCTGGTTTTAAAGTCGGTTTTTGGCCTACAACACCAGATCCTTCAACATATTCAGTGTTATTTAAAGAATCAAAAATGGTCCATTGCCGCTCTAAAAGCTGCACGGTATCGTTGCTTTGGTTTTCGATGGTAACTTCATAGCTAAAAGCAAAATACAGCCTGAAATTTCGATAGCTTGTGCCTTCGAAATTAGAAGTTACTGAAATTTTAATGCCATTTGTTACTTGTTGTACCATAGAGACTTACTTGTTTTTTAATGTGTAAAGATACTAAATATTTTAAACAAAAATATTAGTTATTTATTTTTTCGGAGTTGCCATAACCAACGCCAATCACTTTAGTGTATCGGCTTCCAAACTTTTTATAATATACCAAAACGGTGTAATCATTCTCTGTTTGGTAAAAAGAGCCGTCAATATCGTGCGTGCTAACGGCGCCATTGTTTGCTTTGGTGACATATTGATAATTGTAAAATCCCTGTTTTAAAAGCAGTTTGGTTTCATACAAACCCAAAGTTTCATTGTAAGTTAGTTTATTTGTGTTGTTTAGCTGCCAATTGTTGAAATTTCCGCTCACAAAAACATCCTTTCCTTCAAGATTTTGCGAAGTTTTTAGCGAAAAATACACCCAGCTGTAATCTGCATCCGTATTGTTGTTCTCGCCCGTTAAAGTTCTGATCACAAAATTTCCGTTTACATCGGGCGATAAAGTATAAGGCTGATTTCTCCTTTCTTCGTTGGTAAATAAATAGGTATGATACAAATCTTCGCCCAATGCAACACTGGCGATGTTTAAGGAAGAGTTTCTGATGGATTTGGAATCGAAATACAAAAATTCATTTCCGCCCCAAAAACTTGTTTCCTTATTGTATTTGTAAAGCAATTGGTTGCCTCTAAAAAATTGCGGTTTTAAACCTGTAATGGCATTTTGCCAATTGTTATTTTGTAGAATGACCGGGAAAATTTCATCGCTCGGATTGTTGATAAGCAAATTTGGCGTGTTGATGGTAAACTCAACCGATTGTTTGCTGTTGAAGAATGAAATATCCCTGCTTTTAAAAACAGCAACGCCAACCGTGACAATGGGTTCATAAACCACAAAACGGCGTTTAAAAACCACTTCATCATCTTCATTTAAAACAGAAATTTTATAGTTTCCTGAAATTTTAAGTTTTGTGGTTTCATTGGGAATGGTTACGCTGTAATTTGTATAGGGCTGCAGCGTATTAAAAGAATTTTCATAATTGCGAATTCTGTCTTCGGCAAAACCGTTCACAAATTCAGACTTTGACAAATCGGACTTCCTCCAGTCCATATCGCAATGTTCAACTTTATAGGAATACGTATGTTCATCGGCATTTAAATCGTCGAAAGTCAACAGTAATTTTTCTCCAAGCTGCACAATGGGCGCATAGGAATTTATGGCCATCGGTTTTAATATGATGGTTTTAATATGATCGGCATCTATGCCATCTGTTTGGGAAAATCCAAACTGAAAAGCACCTAAAAAACAAAAAAATATAAAATTATTCTTAAACATAAATTTAAATTTTAGATCGCAGGTTTAAATTAATTCACAATGTAAATATATCGCTAAAATTACGAAAACCATGCCACAGTCCACTTGAACAAAATTTTATACTAAAATATGATAAAAAACATAAAATACTAAAGGATATATTGTATTTTTGCTCCGTTTTTTATAGACTATTAAATAAACTTAAGATATATGTCAAAGGACATTCATATTAAAAAAGGTCTGGATATTAAGCTAAAAGGTGAGTCCGAAAAATTTACCGAAAATGCAATAGCTAGTGATGTTTACACATTGATACCTGAAGATTTCCACAGTATAATTCCTAAATTATCCGTAAAAATTGGCGCGCAGTTAAAAGCTGGAGAAGCCGTATTTTATAACAAATCTGATGAGGGAATGAAATTTCCTTCTCCGGTTAGCGGTGAAGTATGCGATATTGTACGCGGTGAAAAAAGAAAAATATTGGCCATAAAAATTAAAGCCGATTCTCAACAACAATTTTATGATTTTGGAGTGAAAGATCCAAAAGCTATGAAAGCAGAGGAGATTAAAAGTCATTTATTGGCTTCTGGTTGTTGGACTTTTATAAAACAAAGACCTTACGATGTGATTGCAAAGACCGCAAATACACCGAAAGCAATTTTTGTTTCTGCTTATGCCAGCGCGCCATTAGCTGCCGATTACGATTATGTTTTGGCAGGAAAAGAAAAAGAATTACAGGCTGCGGTTACCGCTTTAAGCAAGTTAACCACCGGAGAAGTTCATGTTTCCATTGGGAAAAATTCAAATTCACCTTTGGCTGGTTTAGACAATGTGATTTTGCATAAAGTTTCAGGCCCGCATCCTTCAGGAAATGTAGGCACACAAATTAATAAAATTAGCCCAGTAAATAAAGGCGAAACCGTTTGGACCATCAATCCGCAGGATTTGGTGATTATTGGCGAATTGCTGTTAACTGGTAAATTTAATGCCGAACGTATTGTTGCTTTGGCAGGTTCTTCAGTTGAAGCGCCTAAATATTACAAAACAAAAATTGGTTCAACCATTACCTCTTTAGTTCACGGAAAATTAAAAGGAAACAACAACAGAATTATAAGTGGCAATGTTTTAACAGGAAAAGCCAAAAACATCAAAGAGAATTTAGGGTATTATGACAACATTATCACTGTAATTCCTGAAGGAAACGATTATGAATTTTTCGGATGGACTATGCCGGTATTCAATAAAATTTCCACTACTAGATCTTTAACTTTTTCTTGGTTATTGCCTAATAAAAAATTCGATTTAAACACCAACACAAATGGTCAACACAGAGCTTTTGTGATAACGGGTTTATACGAAGAAGTTTTTCCTTTAGACATTTTTCCAATGCAAATTTTAAAATCCTGTATGTATGAGGATTTAGATGAAATGGAGCAAATGGGGATGTATGAAGTGGCGCCTGAAGATTTCGCACTCACTGAATTTGTTTGTATTTCTAAGCAACCACATCAAGAAATTATTAGAAAAGGGTTAGACTTAATGTTAAAAGAAATAGGATAAGGTTATGGGATTAAAAGAAAAATTACATACTATAAAAGAAAAAGGCAAGGGAAAAAAGTGGTTTCCCGCTTTTGAAGCTTTTCATACTTTTTTATATACACCTAACGAAACTACGCATTCAGGCGGACATATAAAAGGAGCCGATGATTTAAAAAGAACCATGAATATGGTTGTTTTGGCATTAATTCCTTGTTTGCTTTTTGGGATGTTCAATACTGGTTTTCAACACTTTTTGGCAATTGGCGAACCTGTAGCTTTTTTATCTTGGGAAGCGCTATCTCTGGGATTGCTAAAAGTACTTCCTTTAGTGGTTGTTTCTTATGTAGTAGGATTAGGGGTTGAATTTGTTTTCGCCATTATTAAAGGAACTGAAGTTGAAGAAGGTTATTTGGTGACCGGAATGTTGGTGCCATTAATTGTTCCTGTAGACATACCACTTTGGATGCTTTCTGTAGCCGTTATTTTTGGTGTGGTTATAGGAAAGGAAGTTTTTGGAGGAACGGGAATGAATATCCTAAATCCGGCCTTAACCATCCGTGCATTTTTATTCTTCGCCTATCCAACTTGGATGAGCGGTGATAAAGTTTGGGTGCAAGGCGCTGTGGAAAGAGCCAATGAAATGGCAGCTGGCGCAGATGTTGCCGCCATATCTGGCGAAACCATTTTAGGAAGTCTGGCACAAGGCAAAGAAGTTGCTTATTCCATTTATGATATGTTTTTCGGGTTTATTCCCGGTTCGGTTGGAGAAACATCAACCTTCTTAATTTTATTGGCAGGTATCTTTTTAATTTTTACAAAAATAGCAAGCTGGAGAATTATGGCATCGTCAGTACTTGGCGCTTTGGTTATGGGACTTATATTTAACGGTGTTGTGAATGCCGGATGGATTACAGAAAGCAGCAAGTTTTATAGTTTAATGAGCACCGTATATTGGCATCATTTAATTATTGGAGGCTTTGCATTTGGGGTAGTTTTTATGGCAACAGATCCGGTTACAGGCTCACAAACCAATAAAGGAAAATGGATTTACGGATTTCTGATTGGATTTATTTCAATCTTGATCAGGGTCTTCAATCCCGCATATCCGGAAGGGGTAATGTTGGCAATTTTATTAATGAACGTATTCGCGCCAACCATTGACCATTATGTAGTGCAAGGCAATGTTAAAGGAAGATTAAAACGTTTAAAAGCAAAAACAGCATAACATGGCAAAGAATACTGATAGTAACTTATATACAATCCTTTTCGCATCAGGAATGGTGCTTATCGTAGGAACATTACTCGCTTTTTTGGCTACATCACTAAAAGAGAAAATTACTGAAAATAAACGTATAGAAAAACAACAGAATATTTTATACGCTATGGGCATCAATGAAAATGGTGAAAGCAGCGTTGAATTTGTTTCAAAAAATATTGTTGGAGCCGAATTTTCAAAATACATCACAAAACAATTGGTCATTACAGGAACCGATGCTGTTGAAGATCCAAATGCTTACCTAATTGATATTAAAAAAGAAGCCACTGATGCTAAAAATCCAAACTACAATAGAAGATTACCTTTATTTATTGGCGAAAAAGACGGCGTAACATTATATATCGTACCTGTTAGAGGGAAAGGTTTATGGGATGCTATTTGGGGATATATAGCTTTAGATAACCAACTGATTGTTCAAGGCGTATATTTTGATCACGCGGCCGAAACACCTGGATTAGGTTCAAATATAAAAGAACGGTTTTTTATGGACGATTTTAAAGGAGAGCATATTTTAGATGGTGACACTTTTAAAGGAATTACTGCGGCAAAAGGAAATGCAGATCCTAAAAATATGAATAAAACCGATTTTCAGGTAGATGCAATAGCCGGTGCAACAATTACAGGTGACGGAATATCCGCAATGATTAAAAAGGATTTAAGGATGTATGTTCCTTACTTAAAAACATTAAAGCAATAATTTATGGGACTTTTATCAAAAAAAGATGCAAAATTAATAACTGATCCATTGGCGGATAACAATCCAATAACCATTCAGGTTTTAGGTATTTGTTCTGCGTTGGCTATTACAGCAGAGCTAAAAGCGTCTATTGTGATGGCAATATCAGTAGTATTTGTACTAGCGATAGGAAACGTTGTCATTTCATTAATCAGAAATATCATTCCTTCAAAAATCAGAATTATTGTACAACTTATTGTTGTGGCAACATTGGTAATTATTGTTGACCAAGTATTAAAAGCTTTTGCTTACGAATTAAGCAAAACCTTATCTGTATTTGTTGGATTAATCATTACAAACTGTATCATTATGGGTCGATTTGAAGCATTTGCTTTGGCTAACGGACCTTGGAGATCATTTTTAGATGGTATAGGAAACTCTGCCGGATATGGAATTATATTAATCATTGTAGGGTTTTTTAGAGAATTATTGGGATCTGGAACCTTATTAGGCATTAAAGTTTTAGGTGATCCTATTGAGAAAACAGGTGTTTATGCTTATGGTTACGAAAACAACGGATTTATGTTATTGGCGCCAATGGCATTAATTACCATAGGAATTATAATTTGGGTACAACGTTCAAGAAATACAGCATTAATCGAACACAATTAAAATTAGTTGGCAGCAATCAATTGCAGTAAATATAAATTACTAAAAACTGAAAGCCGAAAACTGAAAACTGAAAATATATGGAACATATAGAATTATTTTTTAAGGCAATATTTATAGATAATATGGTATTTGCAACATTCCTGGGAATGTGCTCTTATCTTGCCGTCTCTAAAAAAGTAGCCACCGCCGTTGGATTAGGAGCAGCCGTTATATTCGTAATGGCAATAACGGTTCCTTTAAACTGGTTATTAGACGTTTACTTATTAAAAGATGGTGCTTTGGCGTGGTTGGGTCCAGAATATGCACAATACGATTTAAGCTTCTTATCTTTTATTATGTTTATTGCAACCATTGCAACCATGGTGCAATTGGTTGAAATCCTTGTTGAAAAATTTTCTCCTGCATTATACAATTCCTTGGGTATCTTTTTACCTTTAATTGCTGTAAACTGCGCTATTCTAGGAGGCTCATTGTTTATGCAATCTCGTGAAATCCAAACATTGGGATTGGCTTTTAACTATGGAGCAAGTTCTGGAATTGGTTTTTTTCTAGCAATTTTGGCGATTGCCGCAATTCGAGAAAAAATCAGATATTCATCAGTGCCTGCACCTTTAAGAGGATTGGGAATAACTTTTATCATTACAGGTTTAATGGCCATTGGTTTTATGAGCTTTGGAGGAATGCTTACAGGCGGCGATGAAGAGGAAGTGCCTACAGAGCAAACAGCTATTGTTAAGCAGGTTGAAATAAAAAAGGACGCTATTGATTTAGCTAAGAACGAAACAGAAATCACAGAATAATGATCATATTAGCAACAAATACAGTCGGCACAATTTTAGCAACAGTAGTGGCTTTTTTAGTAATAACACTATTATTGGTTGCGGTATTATTGTTTGTAAAACAAAAATTATCACCATCGGGACCCGTAAAAATTAGAATTAACGGCGAAAAGGAAATTGAAGTTTCTTCGGGAGCATCCTTATTGACAACCTTGGCAAATGAGAAAATATTTCTGCCTTCTGCCTGCGGTGGCGGCGGAACTTGTATTCAATGCGAATGCCACGTGCATTCTGGCGGCGGAGAAGCATTGCCTACAGAAACACCTCATTTTAACAGAAAAGAACTGAAAGAAGGTATTCGATTGGCTTGTCAGGTGAAGGTAAAACAGAATATGGACATCAGTATTCCTGAAGAGGTATTCGGAATCAAAAAATTTAACGGTACTGTTGTAAGAAATTATAACGTGGCTTCTTTCATCAAAGAATTTGTTGTTGAAATTCCTGAAGATATGGGTTACAAAGCAGGTGGTTATATTCAAATTGAAATTCCGCCCTGCGAAATCAATTTTTCAGACATTGATATTACTGCACATCCTGAAGAACATGATACCCCTGACAAATTTAAAGAAGAATGGGATAAATTTGCTTTATGGCCCTTAAAAATGGTGAATAAAGAAACCGTTGAACGCGCTTACTCTATGGCTTCCTTTCCTGCTGAAGGAAAAGAAATTATGCTGAATGTGCGTATCGCCACACCGCCTTTTGACAGGGTAAAAAATGGATGGATGAATGTAAATCCAGGTGTTGCCTCAACTTATATTTTCTCCCGTAAAGCTGGTGATAAAGTAATTATTTCCGGACCTTATGGTGAATTCTTTATCAATGAATCTGATTCTGAAATGCTATATGTGGGCGGTGGTGCAGGAATGGCGCCGATGCGTTCTCACTTATACCACCTATTCAAAACCTTAAGAACTGGAAGAAAAGTGACTTATTGGTACGGTGGTAGATCAAAACGTGAATTGTTTTATACAGACCATTTCCGTAAATTAGAACAGGAATTTCCGAACTTTAAGTTTTATCTGGTACTGTCTGAACCTTTACCTGTAGACAATTGGGTAAACAAAAAAGATATAAACGACACTGAAGGGGACGGATTTACAGGTTTTGTGCACAATGCCGTAATCAATGAATATTTATCAAAACACGAATCTCCAGAAGATCTTGAACTTTATTTCTGCGGACCACCGTTGATGAACCAGGCAGTTCAAAAGATGGGCGAAGATTTTGGTTTGGCTGATGAAAATATTAGATTTGACGACTTTGGAGGATAATCAACAGCATTAAAAATAATAAACTAATCCGATACCTTTGTGTCGGATTTTTTTATATAATACCTTTTAAAAATGAGCAGACCACTTACAAAACAAGAATTACATAATTTAGCGATGAACATCGTTGGCAAAGATTTGGAAGCAAAAGGATATGAATTTATTGCCATTAACAGCCAATTAAAAAAGAACCCGCAATTTGTTTGTGTCGATAAAAACAATGTTCGCTATTTTGTGGTGGTAAAAGTGGTTGGCATTTCGGAATACCACATCCCTTACGATGTTATTTGGATGGAAACCATCAAACTGCACGCACAAAAAAACAAAGCCAAAGTAATGTTCGCAAATGTGGGATTGGGCAATGCAGCCAATAAAGACTTGGCGCCATATTTAAATGAAGAATATCTGCTGCAATATGAAGGCTTGCAACTTTTGGATGTAGAACTCAACTAAATCACAATTTATCATTTCCTAATAAAAAAAGCACGCCAATGGCGTGCTTTTTACAATAAAAAATCATATTATTTAATCAACTTTACTTTCCAGTAATTTGAAAAACTGATCTAATTTAGGCATTAACACAATACGTGTTCTTCTGTTTTTAGATCTTCCTTCAACCGTTGAATTGGTAGCTAAAGGCATATATTCACTTCTTCCTGCAGCAACCAAACGACTTGGTTCAATATTAAAGTCGTTTTGTAAAACTCTGATTACAGAAGTGGAACGTTTAACACTTAAATCCCAGTTGTCTTTCATATCTGAAGTACTGATAGGCATATTGTCAGTATAACCTTCAACCATCACTTCCAATTCAGGTTGTGCAGCAATTACATCAGCAACTTTTTTCAATACGCGTTTTGCATCGTTTGAAATCACGTGGCTACCGCTTCTAAATAATAATCTGTCGGCAATTGAAATGTAAACTACTGTTTTTTCTACATTCACTTGAATGTCTTCATCGGTGAATCCATCTTTCAACACACTTTTCAATTTGAATCCTAAAGCCAGATTCATAGAGTCTCTCTGGGTAATCGCTTTTTGGATATATTGAATATATTGGTCTTTTTTACCCATTTGGGTTAAAGTTTCCTTTATATTATCAGAAGCTGACTTAGACAATACTGTTAAATTTTCAACATATTCCAATGTTTTTTCTTTGTCTTTTCTCAAATCAGCAACTTGTTGATTTAAAGCATTCAATCTGCTTTCGCTTTCAATCCTGCATTTCATTAAATCGGCTTTTGTGTCAACCAATTCTGAACTTGTTTTGTTATAATTCTTTTCTAATTCAGTGTATTTCTTTTGCGAAACACAAGAGCTTAAAAAAAGAGATGCCATAAGCATCAAAATTCCAATTTTCTTCATAATTTATCCTGTTTTTAGTGAGTAACAAAAATAGCTAAAACAACGTTTAATTTCTTTAATTTTATTCAATTTTATGATATTTTTAAGAAAAAATAAACCTTTATATTTGCTTCTGATTCTATTACTAATTTAATAACAGCTAAAATCATGAAAAATTGTCTGTTTGCGGCACTTTTATTGTTGTTTTTGTCTTGCGAAAGCCCTAAAACCGATTTAAACATCATAGAAGGAAACGCTATAGGTACCACATTTACAGTCCGTTATTTAGCTGCTGGCAGCAACAATTATGAATTTAAAATTGACAGCTTAATCGCGGCAATTAATAAATCGGCTTCCACCTATATTCCAACTTCAGATCTTTCAAAAATAAATAAAGGAGACACTTCTGTTTTCGCTGATGCCAATTTACAGGAGGTTTTTATAAAATCAGAAAGAATTTACAGAGAAACCGATGGGGCTTTCGACCCAACTGTTGGTATTTTGGTGAATGCCTGGGGATTTGGACCTGAAAAACCTATTGAAAATTTGGATTCCTTAAAAATTCAGGAACTTTTAAAATTTGTGGGTTTTGATAAAGTTAAACTCGTAAACGGAAAAATAAAAAAATTATATCCTGAAATTTACTTGGATTTTAATGCCATCGCCAAAGGTTATTTGGTTGATATGCTTAGCCGCATGTTCGAAAAAAATGGGATTGCAAATTATATGGTAGAAATTGGCGGCGAAATTAGGGCACGAGGCCAAAATGAAAAAGGACTGCCATGGAAAATCGCCATTGAAAATCCGAATACAGATGGAACCCGTTCTTTTGCAACGGTAATTGAACTTAAAGATGAATCCATGGCTACGTCCGGGAATTACCGCAAATTCAAGGTGAAGGAAGACGGCACAAAATATGTGCACACCATAAATCCGAAAACTGGTTTTGCCAAAGAAAGCAATTTATTGAGCGCCTCAGTGATTTCAAAATCTGATTGTGCAGATGTTGATGCTTACGCAACAGCTTTTATGGAAATGGGATTTGAGAAATCTAAAGTCTTTTTAAAAAACCATCCCGAATTAAAAGCGTTTCTTATTTATATTGATGAAAAAGGAGAAATGCAAACTTATACGTCAGACAATTTCGATAAGTAATTTATTTAAAGCAAACAGGCAAAATTTCACCTTTCGTTAAACAGTATTTTTCAATCAGTTCTGAAGAGATTTTTTTGGAATAATCAACTTCTTCAACTATAAAACCAACTGCCCTTAAACGGTCGAAATAATCTTTCCCGTATACACGAACATGGTCGTATTGCCCAAAATGTTTGGTGCGTTCTTCAGGATTGGTTATTGAAAAGTCTTCATAGGTTTTTTCCCTGCTTAAATCCTGTGGAATTTGAAAGATACCCATTCCGCCAGGTTTTAATACCCTGTATAATTCACTCATTGCTTTTTTGTCATCTTCAATATGTTCCAGTACGTGATTGCAAAAAACAATATCGAAAGTGTTTTCTTCAAAAGGTAAATTTGTGATATCCGCTTTTACGTCGGCAATTGGCGAGTATAAATCGGCTGTTAAATAATCAAGGTTTTTCAGATTTTTAAACCTTTTTAAAAAGCATTGTTCGGGCGCGATGTGCAATACTTTTTTGGGAGCTGTAAAAAAATCGGTTTCATTTTTTAAATACAGCCAAAGCAATCGGTGGCGTTCCAAAGAAAGCGTGCCAGGAGCAAGAGCGTTTTTTCGCTGATTTCCGTAGCCGTAAGGCAAAAATTTGCTGAAACTTTTATGGTCGATTGGATCTGTAAATCGCGTTCCTTTTAAGTAGATTGCCAAGAACGGACTCACCCAATAACTCGCTTTTATGAGTATGGGACGCGGTATTTTATTGAGTATGAATTTAAATAATTTTTCCACTTATTTATAGTCTTCCCTTGTTGGAGAAAACACGTCTGTTACTTTGCAATTTGTCAATGCTTTCCCGCTATGAATCACATTTGAAGGAATACTGGCTATCATTCCTGGCACTAAAACTGTAGAAACACCGTCAATCACCAATTCTAATTTCCCTTCAATCACTTGGGTAGATTGTTCATGAATATGAGCGTGCTCAGGTAAAATTGCACCTTCTTCAATTTCCCAAAAAGCAATGGTGAAACTATTTGTGTGAAAAAGTCGTCCGTTAAAGCCTTTTATGATTTCTTTCTGTTCAATGTTGGAAATTTCCTGAATCATCTTTTTATTGTTTATTGTCTGAACTCTTTTTCTTCATCACTTTCAATGCCCAAAGCTTCATAAATATAGCTAAATGTTGAAAGCAACTCTGGTTTTCCGTTTATAATGGCAACATCATGCTCAAAATGCGCACTTGGTTTTCCGTCTTTTGTTAAAATGGTCCAACCATCTTGTAATTGATTAATTTGATGTGTTCCCAAATTCACCATCGGTTCAATGGCAACCACCATTCCTTCCGTAAATTTTTTTCCTCTTCCTCTGTAACCATAATTTGGCATTTCAGGATCTTCGTGCATTTCTTTTCCCAAACCATGCCCTACCAATTCCCTAACAATTCCATATCCGTGTTTTTCGCAATAAGATTGAATTGCATAACCAACATCACCCACTCTATTGCCAGCTTTAAACTCCCTAATTCCCATATACAGGCTTTCTTTGGTGATTTTCAACAGCTTTTTTGTTTCCTCAGCAACTTCGCCAACTTCAAAAGTATAGGCGTGATCGCCGTAAAAACCGTTTTTTAAGGCACCGCAATCTATAGAAATAATATCGCCTTCCAGCAAAGGTTTATCGTTTGGGATGCCGTGAACAATTTGCGCGTTCGGGCTCATGCACAAGGTATTGGGAAAACCATACATTCCCAAAAAACCCGGAATTGCCCCTTGGTCCCTTATAAACTCTTCAGCCAATTTATCTAAATATAACGTGGTAACGCCTGGTTTAACTTCCTTCGCTAAAATCCCCAATGTTTTTGAGACTATCAGGGCGCTTTCACGCATCAGTTCAATTTCAGCTCTCGTTTTAATTTTTATCATTCTATCATAAAATTTATGGTGCAAAGGTACTTCAAAAAAATAATTTTCAGGCTTGGTTTTTCTGAAAATACCCTGCATCAAAAAATAGTCCAAAAACTGATTTAAAACAGTTTTTTTGCCTAAAAATCATGGTACATTTGGCGAAAATTATTCGACTTATGTTTATGTATAAAGCCGTTAGCGCAGCAGAAGCTGTAAAAGTAATAAAATCACACGACCGTGTATATATTCAAGCGGCAGCTGCAGCGCCACAAGAATTGATAAACGCCATGTCGGCCCGTCATGAAGAACTTCGTGGCGTAGAAGTTTGTCACTTACATACCGAAGGAGAAGCTCCTTATGCCGATCCAAAATACAAAGACAGTTTTCACGTTAATTCACTTTTTATCGGTGCAAATGTTCGTCATACCCTTAAAGCCGGAAACGGTTCTTATACGCCGGTATTTTTAAGCGAGGTTCCCAATTTATTCAAACGAAATATTCTTCCTGTTGATGTAGCCCTGATTCAGGTTTCTCCGCCAGATAAGCACGGATATTGTTCTCTTGGAGTTTCTTTGGAAGCCATTTTGGCGGTTATTGACAATGCAAAGCACGTAATTGCGCAAATAAACGAGCAAATGCCACGGGTTCATGGCGAAGGAATTATCCATATTTCAGAACTGGACACTTTTGTTGAAGTGAATTTACCCATTCATGAGCACTCATTGGCCGAACCAACACCCATAGAAGATAAAATTGGCGGTTATATCGCTGAATTAATTGAAGACCGAAGCACACTGCAAATGGGAATTGGAAGCATTCCAAATGCGGTTTTGCACAAATTGGGAAATCACAAAGATTTAGGTTTGCACACTGAAATGTTTTCTGATGGTGTTATTGATTTAATTTTAAAAAATGTAATTAACGGAAATTATAAAGGCGTAAATGCAGGAAGAGCTTTGGCTACTTTTTTAATGGGGTCCAAACGTTTGTATGATTATGTTGATGACAATCCGTTTGTTGAATTGCGGTCTTGTAATTATGTGAATGATGTTTCCGTGATTAGGCAAAACCCTAAAATGATTTCCATTAATTCAGCAATTCAGGTTGACTTAACCGGACAAGTTTGTGCCGATTCTATTGGAACTAGACTGTATTCAGGTGTTGGCGGACAGATGGATTTTATTAGAGGCGCAAGTTTAAGCGATGGCGGAAAAGCCATTATTGCCATACCGTCAATGACAGAAAATGGCATTAGCAGAATTATTCCTTTTTTGAATAAAGGTGCGGGAGTGGTAACCACCCGAGCTCATGTTCAATATATTGTTACCGAATATGGCGTTGCCAATTTATACGGAAAAACCATTAAACAACGGGTAAAAGAGTTGGTTAAAATAGCACATCCTGATCATAGGGAAGCCATTGAAAAAGAATTTTTTGAAGTTACCGGTATGTAAAAACACAACCCAAAGATGAAAAAAGTCGGGATTTCAATTATTGAAATTTCGGCTTTTTTTTGATTTGATTATTGCATCGTACATCTTAAAAATCGAAATACCAATTGAACACATCGGTTTTTAATCCGAAGGAAATCCAAGTGGAATTTGATGCTGAAAATCCTTTGGCGGGAGCTGTAGGGTCAAATTTTCTGTAGGTTACACCGCCAAATAATTTTAAATTGGTGGCTGGATTCAGCAAATAACCCATTTGCAAATCGCCTATAAAAACATTGGCTATATTTCCCTGTCCAATTTTATTTCCATAATCTGAACCTCGGTCATCGTTATCGGCATAAACATCGCCGCCATAACTTTTAGTATCTGTTCCGTCGGCATAATCAAAGCCTTTTTTCCCAACAACAACTTTTGCGTTTGCAAACCAGCGGTTTTTGGTATAATTCATAATCCCAACGGCTTCCCTAAAATTAGCGCCCCATAAATGCGCCAGCGGCTGGTTGTTATGTCCAAAATTAAGGTTTAACTCATCATGAGAATAGGTGTAAGGTCGCACGGCATTAAATTCGGCCTGTAAAAATAAATTTTCGACATTAAAAGCGTTGTAATATTTTGCGCCAAACTGCACTCCAAATTTATTAGCCCACCAACCGCTGCTGCTGGTCATTTCACCTACTCGAAAATCATCTAACAACAATTGGGAATAAAGCGTAATCGCTTTTAATTTATATTTTAAACTAAGTCCGAGCGTTGTGTTTCCGGCTCTTGAACCAGTGGCAAACTCAACTGCTGTATAAAAAATAAGCGGATTTACATAATTAACGTCAAAACCTCTGCTGTTTGCATCGTCCCAAATAACTGCTTCAAACAATCCGATATTGAATTTTTTTGTAACGTTCCAGTCCAAATAATGCATCGCCATATATTTTTGCTTGTAAGCGCCGTCAACCGTCAATTCAGGTCTTACATCTTGCATCCACATAAAAAAATTGGTGTATTTTATTTTCCAGAAATTGGTGGAAATTTTAAAATACGGATAAGGAGAAGCCACATCCGACAAAAATAAAGAGCGGTAACCATCACCAATAAAGTTTTTTCCGCGGCCAAACTGAAAATTAAAATGACTGCTTGGCGTATAGGAAATATAAGCTTCAGCCACCGGATAATCATAAGCGTCTTCCTGAAATGGCTTTGCAATGCCGCGTCCGGGAATGATGGCCGGATTTCCGCCTGAAGGTTTTATGGATTCGGCATATTCGTTAAAGTAAGATGCAAATCGGCCCTGACTTTCGTAAAAACTGGTTGAAAAATTGAATGTTTTTCCAATTGCGCCATTTACCTGAACAGCGCGTGTGTTGTTGTATGTTTTTAGCCCTTCGCTGTCTTTTCCCAGTTGTAAATCAACCATCGGGTTTATGGTAAACCAAAAATCTTTTCCCTGAATATAAACCATATGTTCATTGAACAACTTCCTGGAAAACCAAGTCGATTTTGGCGTAATTAATTTATTTTTCA
The DNA here is from genome assembly GCA_030656195.1 of Lutibacter sp. Taxonomy (GTDB): domain Bacteria; phylum Bacteroidota; class Bacteroidia; order Flavobacteriales; family Flavobacteriaceae; genus Lutibacter. The sequence continues at coordinate 11,758 of JAUSOJ010000083.1, read as the reverse complement.
ACGCATCTAAATCCACATATTCTCGCACTTCATTGTACAAATAAGGTTTAACCGCTGTGTGTGAATTGGATGCATTGTTTAAATACAAATCGTACGCATTGTAAGTTGCGTGCGTGAAAGGAATGTGCAACTCACTTTTGTGTTCAGGAAACAAGGTAGTTTTAGGTTGTGTTAACGTTAATTCTTCCTGTTTCTTCGGAAACGCTTCTGCCACAACTTCTTTTTGGGCAATAATTTCTTCTGCATTGTCTTCCAAAGGAATTTTTAAAGGAAACACAAACTGCATTTCAATCGAATGGTTGTTATATTTGGCGGGCGTAATTGTTGGTAATGTCGCAAAAACACGTTCAATTTCGGCCTTCAATTCTTTGTAGGGAGAATTTACATAAATGATTTTAAAATTTCCTGAAGCATCAACCAAAAAAACAATATTGGTGGTTGCTTTATAATCGTCTTTTTTTAGGTTTTCAGGAATTTTAAATTCCGCAGTCACGGCGTTTTTAAGCTCATTTCTGAAACAAAACTCCAATTCAGAAATAACAGCGGAATCACAATTTTTAAAAACTGGATATTTTTCCATTTGAGAAAACACTGAAATGGACGTCAGCAAAAGCAGAAAACTTAAAAATAGCTTGTTCATTGTAAATTATTTCGAGATTTTTTGAACTTTATTGTTGAATAATTGGTATTTCTCGCCGCTTTCCTCACAAGATGCAAATCCTTTTTCATCAAAATTTAAACGATGGCCGTATTCACTGATCCAGCCAATTTGTTTTGAAGGATTTCCAACAACCAAAGCGTACGGCAACACAGGTTTTGTGACTACGGCACCTGCGCCAATTAACGCATATTCGCCAATTTCGTTGCCACAAATAATGGTGGCGTTTGCGCCAATACTTGCGCCTTTTTTGACCAAAGTTTCCTGGTATTCATCTTTTCTGATGATGGCGCTTCTGGGATTTATAACATTTGTAAACACCATACTTGGCCCCAAAAAAACATCGTCTTCACAAATAACGCCCGAATAAATGGAAACATTGTTTTGCACTTTTACGTTTTTGCCCAAAACCACGCGCGGTGAAACCACCACATTTTGGCCAATATTGCAGTTTTCTCCAATTTTTGAATTGGACATAATATGGCTAAAATGCCATATTTTAGTTCCTTTTCCAATGTCGCAGCCTTCATCTATAACGGCTGTTTCGTGTGCGGAATAATCTGCCATATTAATATCCTTCATTGGTTTTTCCGCCATCTGCAATAACTTTTGCTGCGGATGTTCCAATACGTGTTACGCCCATTTTTACCATTTTCACGGCATCATCATAATTTCTGACGCCTCCGGCAGCTTTTGCCTGTAACGGTTTTGAATTTTCAACAATCAATTCCATCGCTTCAAAAGTGGCTCCGTTTGGTTTGCCTTCTTCGGTTTTAAAAAACCCTGTTGATGATTTCACAAAAACGTTTTGCGCATTTTCTTGGCCAAAATTATCAAGCACCACATCACGAATCAATTGTGATAAACCCACAATTTCATCGTTTGTTAAGGCCGCAATTTCAATAATCCACTTCACAACCTTATTATTGTCCAACCCCAATTTGGTTCCTTTAAAAACCTCAGACTTCACCAAATTTATTTTGCCTTCTTTAAATGCCAAATAATTTACCACATAATCCAGTTCATCTGCACCATCATCTACTGCTTTTTGGGCTTCGGCTAATTTTTTAGAAGTTTCATAAGTGCCTTCGTGAAATCCGATGACGGTTCCTATTAAAGTTGCTGAATTTGCATTTTTCACCATTTTACGTGCCATTGCAACAAATTCCGGACGAATCATTGCCAGCTTAAAATTGTTTTCGATGGCCTCATTCACCAGTTCTTTTACTTTATTTTCGGTTTCAGTTTCAGAAATACCGGCTTGCTCTGCTGTTTTTAAATACGTTGAGTCTAAATATTGATTGATGTTCATTGCTGTAAATTATTTTACGAAAATACTAATTTACTTAACAACTCGGTGCTAATAGCAACCATTACTTACAAAAAATCCCGCAATTGCGGGATTTTTAAAATTTATTTAAACTTATTCAACCTTAAAAACAATTGGCAATCCGTATTTTACGCCCACTGGTCGGCCACGTTGCATTCCCGGCGTCATTTTTGGCAATAAATTAATCACTCTTATCGCTTCTTCCTGCAATTTTTTATGTGGCGCTCTCGCATTTATATCAGTAATATTCCCATTCTTGTCAATTTTAAAAACCACGAAGATTTTTTGGATGCTTCCCGGAGTCAAACCCAAATCGGAAGCCAGTTCTATATTGAATTTTTCTGCAACAAACTTCGCAATCTGGTCAGAAAAACAAGCCCTAAGTTCACTATTACTGCCTTTACAACCAGGATAAATAGGCACATTTTCAATCACCACAAATGCAACATCCTCTACAACTTCTTCTTCATCAACAACGGCTACCATTTCTTTCGGTGCGGTAACTCTAACGGCATCAAGCTGATTGCTTTCGGTAGATTCTATCACTGTTTCTTTAATATCAACATCATCTTCCACTTTTAATATTTTTTCAGGCAAAGCCACTTTGGTTTCAGGAGTTGCCTCTACCTCTATTGGCTTCACTTCAATCAATTTTTCATTGTCGTCAATATTTATAAGTGTTCCAATTATTTCTTTGACGTCTCGGGGATAAGATTTCAATGTTAAAAATTCATAAACGAGGAATAATGAAAACACAAAACTCAATTGTATTAAAATTTTAGTGTAATTTTCTAATTTGGCGCTGGGATATTTTTTGACTTGCATGAGAACATTGTTAAATGTTAAACAAGAATAATTCTAAAAAAAACTGTTAAAACAGTATAATTTATAATGCAAGAATCAATACACAAGAAATCTTTATGGAACAATATCTTGCAAGGTATTTATCACATTAAAGTTACGAAAATTTTAACTTAGTTACAACGTTTTGCCATTAAAAAATAAGTTCAAAAAATAAATGAAAACCGTTAAAGAAAATTTGGGCGTTCCCCGCCAGCTGTCGGGCCTGCCCGCCAACTGGCGGGTCGTGCTTTCCGTTACAATCTTTTATTGCAAAATGGCAATAAAAGTATTTCCACTATAATCACTAACGCAGCTTAAAATTAATAAGAATAATTCTGCAAAAATTAAAAACCAACCACCAAAACAAAATTCCCCATCTTTCAAACTTTGTTTACTTTTGCAATATGATAATTACCGACACGCACACACATTTATACAGTGAACAATTTGATACCGACAGAAATGAGATGATTCATCGCGCCATAAATGCCGGAGTTTCCCGTTTTTTTGTTCCCGCCATTGATTCAACCTATTTAAATGCGATGTTAGATTTAGAGCAATCTTTTCCTGAAAATATCTTTTTAATGATGGGTTTGCACCCAACACACGTAAAAGAAAATTTTGAAGAAGAATTGGCTTTTGTAAAACAATGGCTCGATAAAAGAAATTTTTATGCCGTTGGTGAAATTGGCATCGATTTGTATTGGGACAAAACTTTGCTGAAACAACAACAAATTGCTTTTAAAACCCAAATTTTATGGGCAAAAGAAAAAAATCTTCCAATCGTAATCCATTGCAGGGATGCTTTTGATGAAATTTTTGAAGTTTTGGATGAAGTGAAAGACGACCAACTTTTTGGTATTTTTCATTGCTTTACAGGAAATTTAGCACAGGCTAAAAAAGCCATTTCCTATAATATGAAATTGGGGATTGGCGGCGTGGTCACTTTTAAAAACGGAAAAATAGACCAATTTCTGCATGAAATTCCTTTGGAACAAATTGTTTTAGAGACCGATTCTCCTTATTTGGCACCAATACCTTTTCGCGGAAAAAGAAATGAAAGCAGTTATATTATACAAGTATTAAATAAATTGGCTGAAATTTATAACTTGACTCCGCAAGAAATTGCTGAAATAACCACACAAAACTCAAAAAACGTTTTTGGAATCTAATCAAACCGCATATTACAAAACACCCATCGGCACCGCGAAAATTGTGGGCGATGAAAACGGCATCAGCGCCGTTACGGTTATTGATGATGACTTGGAAACTTCCATAGAAATACCTAAAATATTACAGGATTGCGTGAAACAATTAGATGAATATTTTAACGGCACGCGAAAACAATTCGATTTAAAACTGAATCCGCAAGGCACAGATTTTCAAAAAAAAGTTTGGAATGCATTGCTGAATGTTCCTTTCGGAAAAACAAAAACCTACTTAGAACAGTCAAAACAATTGGGCGATGTGAAAGCCATCAGGGCGGTGGCATCCGCAAATGGCAAAAATCCAATCTGGATTGTTATTCCCTGTCACAGGATTATTGGAAGCAACGGATCGCTAACTGGTTATGCTGGAGGAATTTGGCGTAAAAAATGGTTAATAGCGCACGAAAACCCGTCAAATCAACAGTCATTATTTTAAAAATTTAGCAATTTCTTTTAATTATTGATATTATATTTGTTATTGAATTTAAAACCAAACCTGTGAAAAAAATTACCTTATCAGCGCTATTATTTATAGTAAGTATCTCTCTATTTTCCCAAGAAAATGAAATAAAAAGAAATGAATTAAAAATCAACATGTCCAATTTAATTGGCTTCAAATGGTTTGATGTAAGTTATGAACGCCTCTTAAATGAAGAATCTTCTATTGGCGTTGGAACACTTTTTAGCTTGGACAAAGAAAGCGAAGGGTTGGATGAATACCGAACTTTCTCCATCACGCCTTATTACCGACAGTTTTTCTCAAGCAAATACGCTGAGGGATTTTTTGTGGAAGCTTTTACCATGCTTCATTCGGGAAAAAATTATGAATACAATTATGATTCTTATGCAAATCAATATACTAATGAAAGTAAATACACCGATTTGGCAGTTGGGATTTCAGTTGGCGGAAAATGGGTGACCAAAAGAGGTTTTGTTGCTGAAGTTTATGCCGGAATTGGACGGGATTTATTAAATCAAAGTGATATTGAAGTTGTGGGACGCGGCGGAGTTTCTATCGGTTATCGATTTCAATAATCTTCAAAAAAAATAAAAAACGCCATAACTATAAAAATTATGGCGTTTTTTAATGTCTAAATTTTATAAAATTACATATTCATCAGCCATTTCTTAACATCGACTTCTTCTTTAATAATGTCGCGAAGTTCCGAAATTTTTACGCGATTTTGCGCCATCGTATCTCTGTAACGAATGGTTACGGTGTCGTTTTCCAAGGTTTCATGGTCAACGGTAATGCAAAATGGCGTTCCAACGGCATCCTGCCTTCTGTATCTTCGGCCCACGGCATCTTTTTCATCATAATCCACGCTAAAATCCCATTTTAAATCCTCCATAATCTTGCGTGCAACTTCAGGCAAACCATCTTTTTTTACCAATGGTAAAATGGCTGCTTTTGTTGGTGCCAAAACTGCCGGTAACCTTAATACTGTTCTCGTAGTGCCATTTTCCAAATCTTCTTCTTGTAATGAATTGGAGAAAACTGCCAAAAACATGCGGTCCAATCCAACTGATGTTTCCACCACATATGGAACGTAATGTTCATTTAATTCCGGATCAAAATACTGTAATTTCTTGCCCGAAAATTTTTCGTGGCTCGATAAATCAAAATCGGTTCGCGAATGAATTCCTTCCAACTCTTTGAATCCGAAAGGAAATTTAAACTCAATATCCGCAGCGGCATCGGCATAATGCGCTAATTTGTCGTGGTCATGAAAACGGTAATTTTCCTTGCCCAATCCCAAAGACAAATGCCATTTTAAACGGGCTTGTTTCCACTCCTCGTACCATTCTTTTTGGGTTCCCGGACGCACAAAAAATTGCATTTCCATTTGTTCAAATTCACGCATACGGAAAATAAACTGGCGCGCCACAATTTCATTTCTGAAAGCTTTCCCTGTTTGTGCAATTCCGAAAGGAATTTTCATCCTCCCCGATTTTTGCACATTAGAAAAATTCACAAAAATTCCCTGAGCGGTTTCCGGACGTAAATATAAATCCATAGAAGCATCAGCAGAAGCGCCTATTTTGGTGCCAAACATTAAGTTGAACTGTTTCACTTCTGTCCAGTTTTTTGAACCTGACAGCGGACAAACGATTTCCAATTCTTCAATAAGGGCTTTAACATCGGCCAAATTTTCTTCAGCCAAAGATTTTCCCATGCGTTTTAAAATGGTTTCGCCTTTTGTTTTATAGCCCAATACTCTTTCGTTGGTGGCCAAAAATTGTTCCTTATCAAAAGAATCTCCAAAACGTTTTGCTGCTTTTTCAACCTCTTTTTCAATTTTATCATCCAATTTGGCGACATAGTCTTCAATTAATACGTCGGCTCTGTATCTTTTTTTGGAATCTTTATTGTCGATTAACGGATCGTTAAAAGCATCAACGTGGCCAGAAGCTTTCCAAGTGGTTGGGTGCATAAAAATTGCGGCATCCAAGCCAACAATATTTTCATGCATTTGCACCATGGCTTTCCACCAATATTCCCTTATGTTTTTCTTTAATTCTACGCCGTTTTGAGCATAGTCATAAACTGCGCTCAAACCATCATAAATTTCACTGGATTGAAATACAAAACCGTATTCCTTCGCGTGTGAAACTACTTTTTTAAATTGATCATCTTGATTTGCCATGCTGCAAAAATAGTAAAGCTTTTAACACTAAAAAATAAAAAAGTGGAAATAGCCTAAACTATTTCCACCATTAAAATATTAAATAATCTTATTTCGGAGTGTCTTTTTTACTTCAGCACAAATTTTGTCGCTCCAACAAATTTGTTTTCAATATAAATATTCACCGTATAAACACCAGCTTTCATAAGGTCTCTTTTCACTTCAACCAATGAAATTAAGTCTATGGCTTCATTGATATAATTTACCATAGAAAGATCGCTATAGTTTACCTGCGTATTATCAAAAAGCGTAACCATTCCTTTTTGTGAAACTGTTTTTCCTTGCGCATCCACAATTTGGATATAAACCTGACGGTCGCCTTTTTCGGCAATATCATTTTTTACAATGGTCAAATTAATTCTTAAAGCATCTGTATTGTTTGCGCGTGAAGTTTCAACCAATTTTCCGCTGCTGCGCTCTTTCATTGCAAGAACTTTAATTGCGCTTATTTTCAGCTCAGAACCAATTGCCACTTTTTGGGCCAACGTTAAATTTTGCGTAGTTAACGTGTCGTTTTTGGCTAGTTGTCTTGTGATTACAACTTTGGCACTGTCTAAATTGGTGGTTAATAAGCGATTTGAGCTTGTTAACGACTCATTCAATAAAAATAATTTTTTGTTGGATTCTTCCAATTTAGAAATTTCTCCCTTGTAACGGCGCAACATACTGTAATTGACAACTTTCAAATCTTTAATTGAGTCTCTTAGCGCAATAATTCTGTCTCTTTCGATAATCAATTCGCCCGACATTGATGTTTTTTCGGCAATAGCATCTTCGTATCTAACAATCATGCTGTCCAAATTTTGCTCAATTTCAAGTTTTTCGACTTCAATTTCATCGGTTAACTTTTTATGTTCCGAGCTCGTATAAAAAGTATACGCCAAAGCACCCAATAATAAAACTGCCAATGCTATGATTATCAGATTGGTATTAGATTTTTTATTTTCTTCCATCTTTTAAATATTTAATTACTTCACATAAACGTAAAATTACAAATTAAATTATGCTTAAATGTCTTTTTTTGAATGTATTAGTGTTGCTGACATCCTAAAATTCTCCTCAAACAAGTGGTTTAACGTACTTTTTTAAAACTAAATTTATTTGAATTAAAACTGTACTTTTAAAAAAAGAACCGCTATGAAAATTTTAAAAGATGTTTTTGCAATTTTTTTCCCTGAAGTGTGTTTGGGTTGCAGTGAATATTTGACAAATAACGAGACCGTTATTTGTTTAACCTGCCGGCACGATTTGCCTTTAACCAATTTCAGTTTTGAAGAAAATAATTTAATAGAAAAATCTTTCTACGGAAGAATTCCTCTTGAAAACGCCACTTCGTTATTTTACTTCTTCAAAAAAGGGAACGTACAGCATTTAATTCATGAACTTAAATACAAGAAACAACAACAAGTTGGCACTTTTATTGGAGATTGGCTTGGGGAGCAAATTTCTGAAAGTCCTCGGTTTAAAACCATAGATTGCATTATTCCCGTACCGCTTCATCCTAAAAAATTGAAAAAGCGCGGTTACAATCAGGTAACCACTTTTGGAGAAAGTCTGGCTAAAAAACTTGCGATTCCTTATTATTCAACTATTTTAACCCGAGTTTCTTCAACAAAAACACAAACCAAAAAAATGCGTTTGGAACGTTGGAAAAATGTGCAGGAATTATTTCATGTCCAAAACAATGCGGCCTTAGAAAACAAACACATCCTTTTAATTGATGATGTTATTACAACCGGCGCAACACTTGAAGCTTGTTATGATGCGCTGAGCCAAACAAAAAATTTAAAAATAAGCATCGCGTGTATGGCTTACACAAAATAAATTAGTCAATATGAAACAGTCGCTTATTTTAATGCGTTTTTTTAATAAAATAATTGTTATTTTGTATTTTTTAATAAAACAAATATGAGGATTTCTTTCTTTAAGTTTTTATTGGTTTTAATGATCGCAAGCGCGTTTTTTGATTGCGCCAGAAGAGGTACGCCAACAGGCGGGCCAAAAGACACAATTCCACCTGTATTAATAAAGGCAATTCCTGCCATGGAAACTGTTAATTTCAAGGAAAAACAAATAAAAATATATTTTGACGAATACATTAAACTAAAAGACGTCAGTCAAAAACTGGTGATTTCCCCGCCCCAAAAAACCAACCCAATTCTTACGCCGGTTGGTACGGCAAGCAAGTTCATCACCATAAAAATTCAGGATACTTTAGATGCAAATACCACTTACTCATTTAATTTTGGAAACAGTATAGTTGACAACAATGAAGAAAATAAATTGGGAAATTTTAAATATGTTTTTTCAACAGGGACTTATATTGATTCCCTTAATTTGGCTGGAGAAGTGACTGACCCAATGATGAAAAAAACGATAAAAGGCATTGACGTGATGCTTTATGAATACAATGCTTCCTATACCGATTCCGTTATTTACAAACAAAAACCCCGCTATATTGGCAATACTTTAGACAGCACCTTGTTTGAATTAACCAATTTGCGCGCCGGCAAATATTTGCTTATTGCACTAAAAGATGCCAATAACAACAAAATTTACAACCCGGAAATTGACAAAATCGGATTTATAAAAGACACCATCACAATTCCAACAGACCAAAAATACAATTTCACCATTTTTAAAGAAATCCCAAAATTAAAAGTATTTAGGCCTAAAGAAGTCAGTAAAGGGCGCATTCAATTTGGATTTGAAGGCAATGCGAATGATTTAGACATTGAACTTTTAACGCAAAAACCGGCCGATTTTAAATCTCAAATTGTTTTTGAAAAAGGTAAAGACACGCTCAATTATTGGTACACACCTTTTGAAGCAGATTCCTTGACTTTTTCGGTTAAAAAAAATGACTATACTGAAAAGTTTACCTTAAGGCCAAGAAGCACAAAAATTGATTCGCTTAAAATGACCCAAAATGCAACTGGAACGCTGCATTTGATAGATACTTTCTCTATTACGACCAATACGCCTATGGTGAGTTTTGACAGGTCGAAGATTAAAATAACTGATAAAGACTCAACACTCGTTGATTTTAAAGAAACATTGTCAAAATCCAAAACAAAATTAACGCTGAATTTCGACAAGAAATACAATACGGATTACAATTTTGAGTTAAAGTCTAAAGCAATTACTGATATTTTTGGTTTGTCAAATGATTCAATCGTATACAAATTAAAAACAAAAACACCAGAAGATTACGGCATCATCAATATTGATTTGTCGAGCACCAAAAACACCGCGCTTATTGTTGAATTGTTAAATGAAAAAGACGTTTTAATTAGGCTGATAAAAATTGACAAACCCCAAAAAGTGAGCTTTAATTTGTTATCTCCCGGAAACTATGGCGTAAGGGTTACCATAGATGAAAATAAGAATGGTGTTTGGGATACGGGAAGTTTTTTAGATAAACGGCAACCTGAGGTTGTGAAATATTTTGACAAAAAAATTGAATTGAGGGCCAACTGGGATGTTAATGAATCGTTTATCTTAGATTAAATTTAATTAATATTGTGATTACTCAAGTTTTTATTACATTTGAAACAACTAAATTTTTATGTTTTTGAATAAATTTATAAAAATAGCAACCCCATTACTTTTTTTGGTTGTGTCATTTGGATCGCAAGCCCAAAGTGAAAAAAGCCATGAAATTGGTATTATTGCCGGTTCTTCATCATTTACCACCGATTACGGTCAGCGAAATAATTTTAAGGCAAATGTTGGCGGAAATGTAGGTGTGGGTATTGGCGTAATCTACTATTTAAATTTTACCGATTACCGTTATCGCTGGAATTTACGCACCAGTTATTTCGCAGAACATTTTCGTGTTCGCGCAGAAGCTTCTTATATGTCTGCTGAATTAAAACACTATGGAGAATACGTAGAAAGCCCGGGAGAATGGGGCGACCGATTGCGCGCCCATACCGGTAAAACATATTTGATGAATTTAGGTGCGCAAATGGAATTTCATTGGGTTGATATCGTAGATTTCGGTTCCAGAAGAATTCCCGATTTAAAATGGTCTCCTTATGTAAGTGCCGGCGCTTTTGTTGATTATTACAATCCTTCCATAAAATCAACCTACGGAACAGGCAATTGGGAAGATCCCGGCGTTTTATTTCCAAAATGGGATAACAACCTAAATCCCGGTGCCGCTAAAGATGAAGCAGGCATTACCATGTCGGCAACTTTTGGTGTTGGAACACGTTATAAATTGGGTGAATATTCAGATTTACTGATAGAATCCCGCTGGCAATATTTCTTTTCCAATTATGTGGATGGCTTAAATGCCAAAGTCCCGGAAAACAAATACAACGATTGGCTTTTATGGGTTCATATTGGGTATGTTTATTACCTAAACTAAACTTAAAGCCTGGTCTAAATCGGCCAATAAATCATCTATATCTTCAATTCCAACGCTTAATCGAATTAACGAATCCACCACGCCAGTTTTTTCGCGTCCGGCTTTTGGGATAGATGCATGAGTCATACTTGCAGGATGTCCCGACAAAGATTCCACACCGCCCAATGATTCGGCCAAAGTGAACAGTTTTAAGTTTTCCAGTATTTTAAAAGCATCATTAATGTTGTTTCCTTTGGTGACAAAAGAAACCATTCCGCCAAAATCCTTCATTTGTTTTTTGGCGATTTCGTGGTTTGGATGGCTTTCAAAACCGGGCCAATACACTTTTTCAATTTTTGGATGATTTGCCAAATATTCAGCCACCGATTTACCGTTTTCACAATGGCGTTGCATACGCACATGCAAGGTTTTTATGCCTCGCAAAACCAAAAAACTGTCCATGGGTCCGCAAACGGCGCCACAAGCATTTTGAATAAAATACAATTTATCGGCAAGCGATTTATCATTTACAATCAAAGCGCCCATCACTACATCTGAGTGTCCGCCCAAATATTTCGTGGCAGAATGCATCACAATATCAGCGCCCAAATCCAACGGATTTTGCAAATAAGGCGTAGCGAAAGTATTGTCCACCGCCAATAAAATTTGATGTTTTTT
>JAUSOJ010000121.1 GCA_030656195.1 Lutibacter sp. | reverse complement strand
TAATATTTAATATTTAACTTTTAATATAAATTCAAGCTTTAAAACTTAGAGGTTTTTTTCAAGTATCGATAGTGCCAATCTAATTTTAAAATATTCCATTTCCTCTTTTAAGAAATCATAATAGGGTTTTAAAGTGGCCGGACTTTCCAAGGCTTCTTTTGCCTTTCTTACCTGTTCAACTTCTTCCGAAGTCACAAAATCGTAAATATTGATGTCTTTTCCGTCGGCATATAATTTGGCCAAATGCGAAAATATGGTGGTTGGACTCAGGTTTCTTTTTTCCGCAATTTCATCAATGGATAATCCTTCCTTGTACAATTCAAAAGTAACTTGATACGTGTCCCCTTTTTTCTTTTTCTGCTCTGTCTTTTCACCCATAAAAGAAATAATTTCCCCAATAAATTCATCGCCGTACACTTCCAGCTTACGTTGTCCTACTCCGCTGATCTCGAGAAAATCTGACTGACTCATTGGCCTTGCCCTTTCCATTTCCTTTAAGGCGGCATCACTAAAAACCAGATAGGCAGGAATGTTTTCTTCCAAAGAAATTTTATAGCGAAGCTTTCTTAAACGTTCAAACAAGGTATCCTTTTTGGCTTTTGTCTCTTTTATTTCTTTTTGAACAACCGCTTGTTCTTTAAATGCTATAGGTTTTGTCAGATAAACCATTTTTTTCTCAAACAATACTTTTTGTGAAAAAGTCGTGAGATGCAAGGCATTGTTTTTATGAAAAGCAATTTCGCAAAATCCCTGATTGATTAACTGAATGATATATTGCTGCCAATCGTGCCAGGAAATATCTTTTCCTACACCGTGCGATTTCAGTTTGTCGTATCCCTTATCAACAATCGTAGCATTTTTTGCGCCTCTTAAAACATCAATGATGATACCCGTGGCTTCTGATTCATTTAATCGTGTAATGACAGAAAGTGCTTTTTGAGCAATAACGGTTCCGTCAAAAAATTGGGGCGGATTTTTACACACATCGCAATTCCCGCAATTATCGGCCAACAATTCCCCAAAATAACTCAGCAATATTTTTCTTCGGCAAGTTGTTGCTTCAGAAAATTGCTGCATCCTTTCCAGTTTGGCCAGCTGAACCTCTTCGTTTGAAGCACCTGCCGCAAAATTCCGCAACTGAATCACATCGGCATAACTGTGAAATAACAAGGCGTTCGCTTTTACGCCATCGCGTCCGCAACGCCCTATTTCCTGATAATAACCTTCAATATTTTTGGGCATATTGTAATGGATGACCCAACGCACATTCGATTTGTCAATCCCCATTCCAAAAGCAATGGTGGCGCAAATTATTTGTGTTTTATCGAACAGAAAATCCTCCTGCGTTTTTGTCCTTTCCTCAAAACTCAGGCCCGCGTGATAAGGCATTGCTTTGATACCGTTTTGTTTTAATTTTGAGGCCAGTTGCTCGGTCGATTTTCGGCTTAAACAATAAATAATACCGGCTTCATTGGGTTTTTTATGGATGAATTTGATGATTTGCGTAACACGATCAATGGCAGGACGCACCTCCAATTCAATATTTTTTCGATCGAAAGAAGTTAAAAATTGTGTGGCATTCGGGATGTTCAACTGGTCCACAATATCTTGCCTTGTTGCTTTATCGGCCGTGGCGGTCAGTGCAATAATGGGCGTATTGGGCAAGGTTTGCTTTAAAAATCCCAACTGCTGATATGATGGACGAAAATCGTGTCCCCAGGATGAAATACAATGCGCTTCATCAATGGCAATACAGCTGATGTATTTTTCATTCAGAATATTTGACAACAATGCCAAACTCTCAGGCGCCACGTACAACAGTTTTATTTCAGCATTGATCACTTTATCAAAAATACCGTTTTGGGCGGAACTTAACTGGCTGCTGTTAAAAAAAGCGGCCGGAATACCGTTTGCGGTCAATCCATCAACCTGATCTTTCATCAAGGCGATTAAGGGCGAAATCACCAATGTTATTCCATCAAATAACAAGGCCGGCAACTGAAAACAAACCGATTTTCCGCCACCCGTAGGCATAATCACCAAATTGTCTTTTTTAGACAAGACAGATTCAATGATTTCTTGCTGATGGTTGCGAAAACTGTCGTAACCAAAATATTTTTTTAAGGTTGGAATTAGTGATAATTGGGTTTCTTTTGTTAGCATTTTTTTTGGTGTTTAAATCCGTCAACCTGAACTTGTTTGCTCATTCCTTATGATAATATTTTAAGGTATTCGCGAATATTCATTTCAGGTTCTCATAATAATTATAAACTTGTATGATGCGATTCTGAAACAAGCTTGCCTGTCGGACAGGCAGGTTCAGAATGACGAAATTTAGTGAATATAATCTTCACCACAAAAGTAAGATTTTTGCAAAGAACAATCTTCGCTATTTTAAAACAAAAAAGAATCCGGCTTTCACCGGATTCTTGATTCAAACAAATAATTAGCAGTTATTTTTTATAGGCATCGGAATGCACATTTGCCACTGCCCGGCCCGATGGATCATTCATGTTTTTAAAACTTGCGTCCCACTCCAACGCAATTTTGGTGCTGCACGCAACCGATGCTTCTTGCGGAACGCAAAGCGCCGCGGCATCTGAAGGAAAATGTTCCTGAAAAATAGAACGGTAATAAAATTCTTCCTTGTTTGTTGGCGTTTGCAAAGGAAATTTGTATTTGGCATTTGCCAATTGTTCATCCGTAACTTCTTCAGCCACCACCTTTTTCAAGGTATCAATCCAACTGTAACCAACGCCATCTGAAAATTGTTCTTTTTGTCTCCAAGCCACGCTTGCAGGCAGATAACTTTCAAAAGCTTTGCGAAGCACCCATTTTTCCATACGCTCACCGTTGATCATTTTGTCTTGCGGGTTGATGCGCATGGCCACATCCATAAATTCTTTGTCCAAAAACGGCACACGGCCTTCAATTCCCCAAGCCGCCAAACTTTTGTTTGCCCTCAAACAATCGTACATATGCAGTTTACTCAATTTACGGACGGTTTCTTCGTGAAATTCCTTTTTATTTGGCGCTTTGTGAAAGTATAAATAGCCTCCAAACAACTCATCGGCTCCTTCACCCGAAAGCACCATTTTCACGCCCATCGATTTAATCACCCGAGCCATTAAATACATTGGCGTTGAAGCACGAATGGTGGTAATGTCGTACGTTTCCAGGTTATAAACCACATCGCGTATGGCATCTAATCCTTCCTGAATTGTAAATTTTATTTCGTGGTGAACCGTACCAATATGCGCTGCCACCAATTGTGCTGCAGCCAAATCGGGCGAACCTTCCAATCCCACAGAAAACGAATGCAATTGTGGCCACCAAGCCGCTTGCGTATCATCAGTTTCTATTCTTTTTTCTGCATATTTTTTTGCAATTGCTGAAGTTACCGAAGAATCCAATCCGCCGGAAAGCAATACGCCATAAGGCACATCCGACATTAATTGACGGTGAACTGCGGCTTCCAAAGCATTGTGAATTTCATCAATGCTTGTTTGGTTGTCTTTTACGGCCTCATAATCCATCCAATCTCTGCTGTACCATTTGGTTAATTCTCCATCTTTACTCGATAAAAAATGTCCCGGAGGAAATAGCTCAATTTTTGTGCAAACACCTTCCAGCGCTTTCAATTCAGAAGCCACATAAAAAGTTCCGTTTGCGTCCCAGCCCATATATAAAGGAATAATGCCCATATGGTCACGAGCGATGAAATATTCATCTTTATCTTCATCATATAAGGCAAAGGCAAAAATACCGTTCATTTCATCAATAAAATCCGTGCCTTTTTCTTTATACAAAGCCAAAATCACTTCACAATCCGATGCTGTTTGAAAATTATATTTCCCTTCAAATTGTTTGCGCAAGTCTCTATGGTTATAGATTTCGCCGTTGGCGGATAAAATCAATTTTTTATCTTCGCTAAATAAAGGCTGTTTTCCGGAAACCGGGTCAACGATCGACAAACGCTCGTGAGCCATTATTGCTTTATCATTCGAATAAATCCCGCTCCAATCCGGACCGCGATGACGTATTTTTTTAGACATCTCCAAAATTTGAGGTCTCAACAAGTCTGCTTTCTCTTTTAAGTCAAACGCACAAACTATTCCACACATGTTTTTTGTTTTTATTATTAATTATAATGCAAATGTGGTGTATTAGTTTATATTGACAAACAAAAATATCTATAATGATTACATTTATAAACTAAATATTGTGTTTTAGGTGATATATGTTATTATAATAATCGTATTTATGGAAGATTTATTACTGATTGAAATTTTTAAAGATTGTAACCAATAGAAAACATCATTATTCTTGGCAAAATATAGGTTTTGGAGTCTGAAATGATGTAGGAAGAAAAACTATTGTCATTTTTATATTTCACATCAAATAAATTTTGTGCATCTATTTTAAAACTCCAGGCGCTGTCTTCATTTTTATAAGAAAGTGTTGCGTTTGCCAATTGATAGGTGTTTTTTTGGTTAAAAGTTTTATTTTGATAGCTGTAATTTTCATAATCAAAGGAAAATATAAATCCTTTTAAGAAATCATAATCAATATTTATAAAAGGTTCATTTGTTATAAATTTTGTGGTTTGATTGCTGGAAATATAGTTTCCAATGCTTTGTTTAAAGCCGATCTCAACAGTTGGGAATTTGTCGAACAATGTTTTTACCGAAAGGTCATAACCGAGACTGTTGTTTTTGTTGGTTACAAAATCGTTATTTATTTTTTGCAGATAGTTTGAGGTTGATGCATTGGTTTTTAAACCATATTTTAAGTTCTTAATTTTTTTGTCAATGCTTAAATTAAAACTCCAGCGCTCTTCCGGATTGTTAACCATTTCAGGAGAAATGTATTGATTGGTTTCTTCAAACTGAACGGCATTTTGAATTCCTTTTGCTTTTTTGGTATAATTAACACTGCTAAAAAGCATTAAACCTCTGTACATGCTAAATCGGCTGAAATATGCTCTTGCGGTATGAGACAATTCATTTTCCAAATCTTCATTTCCCTTATAAACGGAATTGTAGGATTGCGAATAAAAACGATTTGCCAATTTTGAAGCGTCTGAAAATGTACTTTTCAATTGGTAATTGAATTGCAGCTTTTTTGAGCTGCTAAATTCAATTTTAGCCAAAAAATCAGGTAATAAAACTACTTTATGTTTATTTAGTTTGCTTTCTTGATTTAGATCCCAATTATAGTTGTGCAAAAAAGCGCCTTGCTTAAATTCAAAAATTCCGGTTTTAAATTTATAATGCACGCCAACAAACAAATCATTCAGCTTAAAATCTAACGAATTCCCAAAACCGGCGGATGAAAAATTATTTGATGTTCCGTTGTCTAATTGCTGGCTGTCATCCGTAAAAAAATAATCAGCGATGTATTTATTTCCAATGGTTGTATAAATATGGTTGAAATTATTTAGCACCCAATAATGCTTCAATATGGCATTGAAATTGGTGTTTTCAGTTTCTTTCAATTGGTTTATTAAGTAATTTTCTGAAACTTCAACAGGTATTAATCCCTGTAAAATTGGCTGGTTTGTTTGCCAAAGCGTTGTTGGATTGTTTTTGTCAAAAGTCACATCAGCCCCAAAAGAAAAAGTGTGTCTTTTGGATAATTTTTTATGCCATTCCACATTTTGATTTACATACGTTGCGATGGCATTGTTATCGGAAAAAATAATATTTTGGTCGTTGTCAATGCTTGAAATGATGCTGTTGTTTTTAAAGTTGTCGGTTTTTTTGTATTGGGTTTTAAAATACCATTGATCATTCACAGTTGGCGAATATTCAACATTAAATTTGGCAATGCCTAAAACATTTCTGGTATTGGACTTTTGCGTTTTTTCTTCCGTAAAAGCCGCATATTGATTGTTGGATTCAATAAAGGTCTCATTTTTGGAATGTGAAAAAATGGCATAGCCTGAAATATCTAATTTTTCGCTGACAGCTCTTGAAATATTCAACGCGCCAAATTTGTTGTTGCTGCTTGTTAAATCTTGTGTTTCCAAAAATTGCGCAAAATTACTGCCGGAAGTATTGTAAATGGAACCATCGCCCTTTAAAATAGCGCTAACACCTCCCTGAAAACTTAAATAATCTTTAAAAGTGAAGGTTTTTTCACCGGTATTGTTCAAATTGCCAATAAAATTCACATTGGTTTTCGGGCTGTAATAAAACAAGTTGCTGTGTGTTCTGTAAAATTCTTTATTTCCTTTTCCGGCTTCAATATCCCCAAAAGCAAATTGCTTCATGTCTTTCTTCAGCAATATGTTCATCGCCATTTCATCAGAATCCGACACATTTTTTAAAAAGGAGATTTCACTGTAATTGTCTATTACCTGCACTTTGTCTATGGCGTCTGCCGGAATATTTTCCACTGCCAATTTTGAGCCGCCGCCAAAGAATTTTTTGCCTTCCACCAAAAGCGTGGTCACCTTTTTGCCTTGTACCGTAACACTGCCATTTTTATCAACTTCCACGCCGGGCAACTTTTTTAACACGTTTTTAAGTTTGCGCTCATCGCCTGTTACAAATTTAGAAGTATTATAAGTGATGGTGTCTTCTTTTACGGTTACGGGCAACTCTATATGCACTTCTTTTAATTGGTTTGGCGCATCAATTAAAATTAGGTTTTTTTGTGAATTCTCCGTCGCGACAAAATCAAAATTAACTGTTTTATACCCCAAATAACTCACAGCAAGCGTGTAGCTGTCGCCTTTGGTAAGTTCTAATTTGTAATAACCGTCATCATCTGTTATGGCAAATTTTAAATTTTTTGCAGCATCCTGTGGTTTGGCGATAACATTGGTATATGCCAACGGATTTTGTAAACTGTCTTTTACAGAACCTTTTAAGGTGATGGTTTGGGCGTATGAATACTGAATCCAAATACCACAAATAATACTTAAAATTATTTTTTTATTTAACATTAATTTATCTAGAATTTTAAAACCCTTTTTTAAATTCGCTCATTGCTTTTAACCCTATTTCTTCAAATTCTTTTTTTGAAACTACTTTACCTTGTGTTGGTTTTTTAATGTTCGTTTCATTACCTGAATTTAACGTTATTTTACTGACATAATATTTATAATTGTACATTGATAATTCAAGAATAAGCCCAGGCAATCCATTATATCCTATAGGTCCAAACGGAATTGCTATTTCAGGAGTGTACCAAGCTTCAACAGAGGTATTAATGATTCCTTTTCTGCCTTTAACAGTTTTTATTGTTGTTGCTTTATAGCACGTATATTCTCCTATTTTTTTTGTTTCATTAACAAGTTCCCATTCTTGCATTGGATATTCAACCAAGAAAAGTTCTCCGTAAGCATTTGTTTGTTTTATGTTTTCTTTGTTTTTTTGATTTGTGTAATAAATATTGCTACCCTCCGGACCAATTGAGAAACCATAATATTTATTATTTTCTAATTCTAAAAAATCTTGTACTTTAAAGAGATTTACGTTATTTTCAAAAACTAATTCAAACTTTAATTCTCTAACTAATTCTTCTTTATTGGAATCAATTTCTTTAACCTTTCTAATAAACTCCTGATTATTTTTATATTTATTTAAAAATTCTGAATTTAATGACATCGTATTTGTATATTCTTTTTTATATATTACTTTGCCAATTAAATTTTGTGATAAAATAAAA
>JAUSOJ010000119.1 GCA_030656195.1 Lutibacter sp. | reverse complement strand
AATTATTATGAAAAGAAAAAGCGTTGCAATATTGCAACGCTTTTTCTTTTCATAATAATTCAAATAATTCTTAATTTCTTCTTGAAGCATTGCCTCTTGAATTTTCGTTATTACCAGAATTTCCATTAGATTCTCTGCTGGTAGCTTGACCTCTTTGGGCATTTTCTGGTTTATTATTTTGTTGAACTCTCTCAGTTTTCTGAGCTGTTCTTTCTGGAGCACGATTTTCAGCCACTCTTCCGGTATTCGCGCTACGTTCATTCTGACTTGGTCTGTCAACTGTATTCGCTCTACGTTCATTATTACCAGCCTGACTTGCTCTTTCATTAGAAGTTGGTCTGTTCTCGGTAGTTGCTCTTTCGTTAGACGTTGGTCTATCAACTGTATTCGCTCTACGTTCATTATTACCAGCCTGACTTGTTCTTTCGTTAGACGTTGGTCTGTTTACAGTATTCGCTCTTCTGTCGTTGTTGTTCACTGAACCATTGTTGCGATTAACTTGACTTGTTCTGTCGTCGGTGTTTCTTCTGTCTGACTGCGTATTTTTATCATTATACCTGTTAGGAACACTTTTAGCAGCTACACGTCTTGTGTCTTGACCATTTCTTTTATAATGTTTGTCGTAATATGTATTTCTTGAATGGTCACTATAATACGTGTAACGTGTTGGATAATAATGACTTCTGTAAGGATTGTAACTTACAATTCTAAAATCAAATAACGGTCTTGCAAAATAATTGTGGTATGGGTGAAACACATAGGCACGGTTGTAATTGTTGATATATCCTGAATAATGGCTATAATAACCTTGTCTGTTATAGTACACATGCAATCCGCCAACGCGAACCAATCTACCTGAATCGTATGAAATATGGGTATTTCCAATTCTGCTTACACGGCCATAATAGTCATAGTAAATAGGAATATTTTCAACTTGTATGATAGCGCCATAATCATCATATTGAACATAAGGGCCATAGTCATAACCAGAGTTAAAACTAATATTTACACCATTTCCTTGGTAACTGGCATTTACGCCACCTCTTTGGTTTCTTTGGTTGATGTAAAAATCAAACTCACCATTTTGAAAAACAGCAAATGTAACATCTCTTTCAACGAATGTGAAAGAATCTCCATAATCATTGTTGTAATAATTTTTTGAAGAATTATCTGCTTTAAAAGCTGAAGCCTGCACGCCAAACCCAACAAATAAAAACGTAGCTATAAGTAATAATTTTGTTTTCATGATAAAGTATTTAAAGGTTAAACTAAATTTGCCGGTTAGCAGCATTCCTTTTTACAAATACAAACAACGTGCCAAAAAAAATATGTCCAATAAAATTGGACATATTACCTATTTAAAATCAAAAAATTGAAATTATTCGTTACCAATATTTTCAGGTTTTTTTTCAATTTCGTGGCGAAAATAACTACTTAATCAATCCTTATACGTAACAAAAGTTACTTGGTTGCTTTTTTTATTTTAAAAAAAATAAAT
>JAUSOJ010000116.1 GCA_030656195.1 Lutibacter sp. | reverse complement strand
CGTTTTCGTAATTTTTTTATACTAAACATAAACTTTGTCTTATTTTTGTAAAAATACATCAAACAAATTAAATGGAGAAACAGGGATTATATTTACCGGAATTTGAAAGAGATAATTGTGGCGCAGGATTTATTTGCAATTTGAAAGGCGAGAAATCGAACAAAATAATTCACGATGCATTAGAAATTCTCATCAAACTTGAACATCGCGGCGCGGTGAGTTCGGATGGTAAAACTGGGGATGGCGCGGGAATACTGATTGATATTCCGCATGAATTCTTTGTGAAAAACACCACTTTTGATTTGCCAAAACCAAAGGAATATGCGGTTGGTATGGTGTTTTTGTCCCAAAATGAAAATCAGCTTAATTTCTTTAAAAACTGTCTGGAAACCGAAATAAAAAATCAGGGACTGGCGGTTTTGGGCTGGCGTAAAGTTCCTGTGAATAAAACACATCTTGGAACAATAGCGGCCAAAAATGAACCTGCCATTGAGCAAATATTCATCGGAAAAAACAGATTGCCGTTAACCGAAAATCAGTTCAACGCAAAATTGTTTGCCGCACGTAAAATTGCGGAACATGCGGTTGAAAACTCTAAACTGTCCGACAGGAAAAAATTCTACCTGCCAAGTTTATCAACAACCACACTTATATATAAAGGACTTTTAATTCCTGAAGACATCAGAAATTATTATACAGACCTTTCCAATCCCGATTTGGTAACGCGTTTGGCCCTGGTTCACCAGCGATTTTCAACAAACACTTTTCCGTCCTGGGATTTGGCGCAGCCATTCAGGTATATGTGCCACAATGGTGAAATTAATACGCTTCGCGGCAACATCAACAGGATGAAAGCGCGTGAAGAATTGATGAAAAGTCCCATTTTTGGTGACGACATCAAAAAACTGTTTCCTATTATTCTGGATGGAAAATCAGATTCCGCCTGTATGGATATGGTGGTTGAATTGTTGCTGATGACCGACCGTACTTTACCTGAAGTGATGATGATGATGGTGCCCGAAGCCTGGGAAAAAGATCCCGCAATGATTGATGAAAAAAAGGCATTTTATGAATACAACTCGTGTATTATGGAACCTTGGGACGGACCCGCATCCATACCTTTTACCGATGGAAATTATATTGGCGCTTTGCTGGACCGAAACGGATTGCGCCCTTCAAGATATACCGTTACAAAGGACGGAAATGTGGTGATGTCATCAGAAACGGGCGTTTTAGACATCAAGCCAGAAAATGTTGCGCACCACGGAAGACTAGAACCGGGAAAAATGTTTTTGGTGGATATGAATGCCGGAAGAATTATAAATGATGAAGAAATAAAACAAAAAATTGTATCGGAAAAACCATACAGAAAATGGCTCAATAAAAATTTATTGCATTTGGCTGAAATTCCGTACACCGGCAACAATACGCCTAAAGAAGAAATAGATTTGGTGGCGCGACAGAAAATTTTTGGCTATACCCTAGAAGAAATAAATACCCTTATTACCCCAATGGCAACCGGCGGTAAAGAAGCCATTGGCTCCATGGGAAATGATACGCCCTTGGCGGTTTTGTCGGATGAACCACAATTGCTTTTCAATTATTTTAAACAACTTTTTGCCCAAGTTACCAATCCGCCTTTGGATGGTATCAGAGAAGAAATTGTCACCGACTTTAGTTTGGCCATTGGAGGCGACAGAAATATTTTCGACATTTCCGACCAGCAATGCAAAAAGCTAAAAATTCAAAATCCGGTGATATCCAATGCGGATATTGATAAATTAAAAAGCCTTGACCATCCCGATTTCAAATCCGTGTCGATTTCAACGCTTTACGACATCACCAAAGGGTTAAACGGCATTGAAGCCGCTTTAAAAGATATGGTGAAACAGGCTTACAAAGCAGTTTCTGAAGGATGCAATATCGTTATTTTATCCGACAGAAATGTGAATGAGCATTATGCACCAATACCCATTTTATTAAGCTGCTCTTATATTGGAAGCCAGTTAAGCAAAATGGGACAGCGTTCCAGTTTCGGTATTGTAATTGAATCGGCTGAACCGCGTGAACCGCATCATTTTGCCACATTATTTGGTTATGGCGCAAGTGCCATAAATCCATATATGATCAATGAAATCATCAGGCAACAAATTGAAGATGAAGAAATTATAGGAATTTCTGCTGAAAAAGGCATTCAAAATTTCAATAAGGCGATTGCAACCGGTGTTTTGAAAATTATGAATAAAATTGGTATTTCCACTTTGCATTCTTACCGGGCTTCCCAAATTTTTGAAATTTTAGGTTTAAGCAGCGCTTTTACAGAAGAATATTTTCCAAATACACCTTCACGAATTGAAGGAATTGGTTTGTATGATATTGAAAAAGAAATTTTCCTTCGTCACAGAAGTGCCTTTCCTCCTATTAAAATAGAAGGAACCCTTCCTTTAAATATCGGTGGCGATTACCGTTGGAGACGAAACGGCGAACGCCATATGTTCAACCCGACCACGGTTTCAAAACTGCAGCAGGCCGTACGCACCAACAGTTATGAAAGCTATGAAGTTTATGCCGCAGACATTAATGAGCAAAGCAAAAAATTAATGACGCTGCGCGGCATGTTTGAGTTCAACAATTTAGATCCGATCCCTTTGGAAGAAGTGGAACCTTGGACAGAAATTGTAAAACGTTTTAAAACCGGGGCGATGTCTTATGGCTCCATAAGCCAGGAAGCCCACGAAAATTTAGCCATTGCGATGAATCGTATTGGCGGAAAAAGCAATTCGGGAGAAGGCGGAGAAAACAAAAACCGCTTCAGAAAAGATTTAAACGGCGACAGCCGAAACAGTGCCATAAAACAAGTGGCATCGGGAAGGTTTGGTGTTTCCACCAATTATTTAACCAACGCGAAAGAAATTCAAATTAAAATGGCGCAAGGGGCAAAACCTGGAGAAGGCGGTCAGTTGCCAGCGGATAAAGTGTTGCCTTGGATTGCTGAATGTCGAAGCTCAACACCATATGTCGGTTTAATTTCGCCTCCGCCCCATCATGATATTTATTCCATTGAGGATTTGGCCCAACTCATTTTCGATTTAAAAAATGCGAACAGAGAAGCCAGAATCAATGTGAAACTCGTGTCTAAAGTGGGTGTTGGCACCATTGCGGCCGGCGTTGCAAAAGCCAAAGCCGATGTGATTTTAATTTCGGGCTATGATGGCGGAACCGGAGCTTCTCCATTAACTTCGCTCAGACATGCAGGATTGCCTTGGGAATTGGGCATTGCTGAAGCACAACAAACATTGGTGCTGAACAATTTAAGAAACAGGGTGGTTTTGGAGTGCGACGGACAGCTAAAAACCGGCCGTGATGTTGCGATTGCCTGCTTATTGGGTGCCGAAGAATTTGGTTTTGCAACAGCGCCTTTGGTAGCTTCAGGATGTATTATGATGCGTAAATGCCATTTAAATACTTGTCCGGTCGGCATTGCGACACAGGATCCGGAATTGCGTAAAAACTTTAAAGGAACACCGGAACATGTGATAAATTTCATGTATTTCGTGGCCAAAGAATTGCGTAAAATTATGGCGTCCTTAGGATTTAGGACCATCAATGAAATGGTAGGACAAAGCCAAAAAATCAATGTAAACAAGGCCATTGAACACGCCAAAGCAAAAGGGCTCGACTTGTCCCCTATTTTGTACCAGCCAAAAACGCACAAACCATTGCACAACACAGAATCACAGAACCACGAATTAGAAAACGTGCTGGATTTTGATATTTTAAGAATGGGGCATCCGGCAATTTACAGAAAAGAAAAAATGTTTTTGGAATTTCCGATAAAAAACACCGACAGAACCGTTGGCGCCATCGTCAGCAATGAATTGTCCAAAATATATGGTGATAACGGCTTGCCGGAAGATACTTTGAATCTGAAATTTAAAGGTTCGGCCGGACAAAGTTTTGGGGCATTTGCCACCAAAGGACTGACCATGCAGGTGGACGGTAACACCAACGATTATTTAGGAAAAAGCCTTTCGGGCGCAAAATTAATCATTAAAAAACCTGATGAAGCCACGTTCGCTTCTGATGAAAATATTATTGTGGGAAATGTTTCGCTTTACGGTGCCACCAATGGCGAAGCCTACATTAACGGTATTGCGGGGGAACGTTTTTGTGTTAGAAATTCGGGCGCTATTGCTGTTGTTGAAGGCGTTGGAGACCACGGATGTGAGTATATGACTGGCGGTAAAGTGGTGGTTTTGGGAAAAACAGGAAGAAATTTTGCGGCAGGAATGAGTGGCGGAATCGCCTATGTTTATGATGAAAAACAAAAATTCAGAAATGGCTTGTGCAATATGGAAATGGTTGCGTTTGATCCCATTTTTGAGGCTGATGAAAAGGAATTAAAGCAATTGATCAAAAATCACTTCAAGTATACGAACAGCGATTTGGCTTACAGAATTTTGGATGACTGGGAAAACAGTTTGTCCAATTTTGTGAAAGTGATGCCAACCGAATACAAAAAAGCGCTGATAAGGCTTGAAATGGAAAACAATATTAAAACAGCAACTGTTTAGTTATGGGAAAAGTTACCGGATTTAAAGAATTTGAAAGAAAAGACGAGACGTATATTTCTGTAAAGGAAAGGATTCAGCATTATAAGGAATTTACCGTCCCGTTAAAAACTGATGAAATTGAAAAGCAAGGTTCCCGTTGTATGGATTGTGGCATCCCTTTTTGCCAAAGTGCTTGTCCGCTGGGAAATTTGATTCCAGATTTTAACGATATGGTTCATGAAAAGAAATGGAAAAACGCATTGGAAATTTTACATTCCACCAATAATTTTCCTGAATTTACAGGAAGATTATGTCCTGCCCCTTGCGAACAAGCCTGTGTATTGGGAATTGTAAATCCGCCCATAACCATAGAAAATCTAGAAAAAAATATTGTTGAAAAAGGATTTGAAAA
>JAUSOJ010000113.1 GCA_030656195.1 Lutibacter sp. | reverse complement strand
AATAACAATAATTTGCTTAAACTAAATAGTAACTTTATAATGCAATTTAATTCATAAAAGCAGGGTTATAAAAATTTAGTTTTAAATTATTGCTGTCAGTTCCCGTTATCCTTTTTATTCAAATACTATTGTTGAAAATTTTGTTATAAATTTTAGAATTTATATCAAAATTTTTTGTTTACACTCGGAATTTATGACTGTAAATATAAATAATAGAAGTCTCTGTTATTAAAAAGTATATTCTTTTTTCCCTTAAAGTTAGACTCAATTAATTTAACCAAACAGTTGGGTTTAGATAAATTATTATTTTTCTATATATTTTTTTATTTATAAAAAATCTTCAATTAAATTTATCTCGAATTTAAAAAAAGTTTTACATACTGTAACAATGTCTATTTTTGTACGTCTATATAGTATCAATTTATTTAAGATAGTTTGATTTTAATCTTAAATATTTTAACCAAAAATTTGTGTCTGTTTATCACTTTACAATGAAGAAATCCCTTTTAATAATCAGTTTATTTGTTTTTTCACTCTCCCATTCCCAAGAAAAAGTTAAATCGGTTAATGCTTTAAGAATTACCAAAACCCCATCAATTGACGGTGTTTTGGATGAAGATTTTTGGAAAGATGCCGAACCTGCACAAAATTTTCAAATGTTTAAGCCGGGCGATGGCGGTGAAGAAAGGGAAAATATGAAAACGGTTGTGAAAATTGCCTACGATGATGAAGCCATTTATTTTGGGGCAACCATGTATGACGTTAACCCGAAAGCTATTCCTTTACAATTTGGCGGAAGAGACGAGTTTGGACAAGTCGATTTTTTCTTAATCAGCATCAACCCAAATAACGACGGACAAAATGATACGGAATTTGTGGTGATGAGCACCGGCGCCCAAGGCGATGCCAAAGTTTCTTCTATGGGCGAAGATTTTAGCTGGAATGCCGTTTGGGAAAGCGACGTTAAAATTAATGGCGACAGTTGGGTAGCAGAAATCAAAATTCCTTATTCGGCCTTGCGGTTCAGCAATTCAACCGACCAAACCTGGGGCGTTAATTTTCACAGAAGAATAAACAGGCTTAATGAGCAATACTCTTGGAATTATATCGATAAAAAAGTGGGGTTATTCACGCAATATTCAGGAATAATCACTGGCATAAAAGACATTAAACCTCCTACCCGACTCAGTTTTTCTCCCTACGCTTTTGCCGCCGTTAATTCTTATAATGGCAATTCTGAAACCGATTACGCGGTTGGAATGGATTTAAAATATGGCATCAACGAAAGTTTTACCTTGGATGCAACCCTTATTCCCGATTTTGGGCAAACAGCTTTTGACGATCAGGTTTTAAATTTAGGTCCGTTTGAACAGAAATATTCAGAAAAACGTTCCTTTTTTACCGAGGGTACAGAACTTTTTAACAAAGGAGGACTGTTTTATTCCAGAAGAATTGGAAATACGCCTGTTGGTTATGGAAAGGTGCAATCCAATTTAAATGAAAATGAGGAAATCACCTACAATCCCACTAAAGTCAATATGATCAATGCCTTAAAAATTTCAGGCAGGACAAAAAAAGGATTGGGCATCGGTTTTTTCAATGCCATCACCGAAAAAACATCCGCAGAAATTAAAAATTCCATCACGCAGGAAACACGAGAAATCGTTACGGAACCGCTCGCCAATTATAATGTGATGGTGCTGGACCAGCAATTCAACAAAAACTCCTCCGTAAGTTTTATAAATACCAATGTTACCCGCAACGGCAGTTTTAGGGACGCCAACGTATCAGCATTTCTTTTTAGTGTAGCCGACAAAAAAAACAGGTTTAAAACTTCGGGAGATCTTAAAATTAGCAACATTATTGAAAATGGCGAAAACAAATCCGGTTATTCCGGTTATTTGGAAGCTGGCAAAATATATGGCAATTATCAATATGAAATTGGCCACAAAAGAAGCGATAAAAAATACGATATTAAAGATTTAGGCTATCAGAGCAAAAATAATTACGCCGACTATTGGACACAAATGTCCTATAGAATATTTGAGCCCACAAAAACTTTTGACGATTATAAATTTTCATTTACAGGCGTTCTTAATTATCAAAACAATTCCAATGATTACGCAGGAAATTATTTTGAATTGGATTTTTTCTTTTTCACGACGAAAAGATTTGCCTTTGGCGGAGAATTGGCGACAAATTTAGGCGATCAATACGATTTTTATGCGCCTCGCGTTGACGGACGGTTTTTTAAACAAAAATCAGTTTATGTGATAAACGGCTGGATTTCTTCAGATTACAGAAAAAAGTTCGCAATTGATGTCAGAAGCACTTTTGCAAAAAGGTATACGCTCACTAATGAATTTGCAGAACTGTCCTTTTCTCCGCGCTATCGCTTTTCCGACAAATTTTCTACTGTTTATAAATTGAATTTCTCCAAACTTATTAATGAGAAAGGATGGGTGACCAATTTGGATAACGGAAGCATTATTTTTGGAGACAGGGATGTTAAAACGGTGACCAATACTTTAACGGGCAATTTAAGTTTCAACATAAAATCAAATTTGGCGCTGTCATTCAGGCATTATTGGTCTCCGGTACAATACGATCCCAATTTTTTTGAGTTGAACAACGAAGGCACTTTAAATGCCAGTACCTATCAGGGGAACCATGATATCAATTACAATATCTGGAATTTGGATTTAAGCTATTCCTGGGAATTTGCCCCTGGAAGCCAGCTGGTGGTTTTATACAGAAACTCTATTTTTAATGAGGATCAATTAGCGCATTTAAATTTCAAGAAGAACTTAGACAATCTTTTTACAGAACCTGTAAATAACAATCTTTCTGTTAAATTTATCTATTATCTGGATTATAACAATGTTAAAACTTGGATGTAAGCTTGTTTAATAAGTTATATGTTAAAAGTTATTTGTTATAAGTATTGATTTCATTAAAAATTCAATGATCACAAGATTTTAACCTTGGGTGGAGTCGAAAGGAAAGGAAAATACAATTTTAAAACAAAAATGCTTACTTTTACCGCATGATAGAAGCTAAAAATATTCATAAATTTTACGGGGATTTAGAGGTTTTAAAAGGCGTGGATTTGTCAATTAAAAAAGGAGAAATTGTGGCGATTGTTGGTCCGTCAGGAGCCGGTAAAACAACGTTGCTGCAAATTCTTGGCACGTTGGATTATCCAAGTAAAGGCAAGGATTCCAAGCTTGCCATCAGCACCAAAAACATCCTCGAATTAAAAGACAACGAACTTTCTAAGTTCAGAAATCAGCATATCGGTTTTATTTTTCAGTTTCATCAATTGCTTCCCGAATTTACGGCGCTTGAAAATGTGTGTATTCCTGCTTTTATAGGAAATACTTCTAAAAAAGATGCGGAAAACAAAGCCAAGGAATTGCTTAATTTTTTGGGACTTTCGAGCAGAATGCACCACAAACCATACGAATTGTCGGGCGGTGAGCAACAACGTGTTGCAGTTGCCAGGGCATTAATCAACAATCCCGATGTTATTTTTGCTGATGAGCCCAGCGGCAATTTAGATTCTTCTTCTGCCAAAAATTTGCACGAACTGTTTTTCACCTTGCGTGATACATTCAACCAAACTTTTGTGATTGTAACACACAATAAGGAATTGGCTGAGATGGCCGACCGGAAACTGGAAATGATTGATGGCAAAATAAGCAACAGACCTTTATAAAATGACAGGAATTATTAGCGCAATGCAGGAAGAAATTCAGGCGCTGCTCCACGAACTTCAGCAAGTTACAACCACCGAAAAAGGAATGCGGACCTATTATACCGGTACTTTATTCGGCAAAAAAGTTGTGCTTGTTTTTTCCCGCTGGGGAAAAGTTGCTTCCGCAGCAACCACCACACAATTGATCAACGATTTTGAGGTGAAAGAAATTATTTTTACGGGCGTGGCGGGCGCCATTCATCAAGATTTAAATATTGGCGACATTGTGATTGGCAAAAATTTGTATCAGCACGATTTAAATGCGTTTCCGTTTTACGAAAAATTTGAAATTCCCATTTTAAGAAAGAAGTTTCTGGAAACCAATGATTCCGAAAAATTACTGGAAGCCACAAATGTGTTTTTAGCCACTTACCAGCAATATATTGCACTGGAAGATTCTCAGCTTTTTGACATCCAAACCCCAAAAGTGGTTCATGGCGATATTGCCAGCGGCGATCAGTTTATTTCAAGCCTCAAAAAAATTAAAAAACTGAACAAAAAGCTTCCAACAGCCATTTGTGTTGAAATGGAAGGCGCTGCGGTGGCGCAAGTTTGTTTTGAATATGAAGTGCCGTTTTCCATCATTCGCGTAATTTCCGACAAGGCAAACGACAATGCGACCATAGATTTTCCGAAATTTGCCAATGCTATTGCAAGCAAATACGCTTTGGGTATTTTAAAAAACTATTTTTCATAGATAACCGCTATTTTTATATCTTTGAGAAACCATTTTGAACAATGCAATTTAAGCATCCGGAAATTCTATACGCACTTCTGCTTCTTATCATCCCGATAATTGTTCATTTATTTCAGCTGCAACGCTTCGTTAAAGTCCCTTTTACCAATGTTGCTTTCTTAAAAAATATTGAAAGGCAAACCAGAAAAAGTTCACAAATTAAAAAATGGCTCGTTTTAATAAGCCGATTATTCATTTTTACCGGTCTTATTTTTGCTTTTTCCCAACCTTATTTTTCAGAATCTGCCATCCAGCAAAATGTGAATGTCACCATTTATTTAGACAATTCTTACAGCATGCAGGCAAAGAGTGAAAAAGGGGAATTGTTAAAAAGCGCCGCCCAAAAAATCATTGAAAACAACAACCTTCAAAACAGCGCTTTTACACTGATCACCAATGAGGATAATTTAAAGGATTTAGACATCAATGCCTTAAAAAATGAATTGATCAGCCTTGATTATTCTCCAAATAAACTAGATTTGAATACCGTTTTACTGAAAGCAAAGAGCAATTATTTACCTAAAACTAATACCTTAGATAAGGTTATTTTAATATCTGATTTTCAAAATATTAACTTTCAAAATAAAATTGATTTTACAATTGTAAACGCTGCTGTTTCTTTGCTGCAGCACTCTCCAAAAGAATCTCAAAATATTTATTTGGACAGTGTGTCTGTCGAACAAAAATCTTTAACAGAATTAACCTTGAATGTATTGGTGAAAAGCAGCAAAATTATCAGTGAAACGATTCCTGTTTCCCTATTCCAGGAAGAAACCTTAATAGGAAAAACAACGGCTAAATTAGCAAATTCCAATCGGCAAACGGTTCAATTTACCATTCCTAATTCCACTCAATTTAATGGAAAAGTCTCTTTAATTGATGACGGTTTGGAATTCGACAACGACTTTTATTTTTCGATTTCCGCTCCCGAAAAAACCAACGTGTTAAGCATCGGGAATCCGGCCGAATTTTTATCAAAAATTTATACTGAACAAGAATTTAATTTTATGGCTTCCCCGCTTTCTAACTTAAATTACAACAATATTCAAAATCAGGATTTAATCATTTTGAATGAATTGGTCGATATTCCTGCAGAATTGCAACGCAGTTTAAGCGAGTTTATGGAAAACGGCGGAAATTTGGCGGTGATTCCTTCTCAAAATGCGAATATAGATTCCTATAACCGACTTTTAAACGCATTTCAGGCTGGAAAAATAAGCGCTAAAATCGAAAAGGAACATTTAATTACTTCCATAAATTACGGACATCCTTTAATTGATGACGTTTTTGAAAAGAAAGTGACCAATTTTCAATACCCTAAAACATCTTTACATTATCAAAACAGTTCAAGAAACAGTTCCGACATTCTAAAATTCGACAATGACAGTCCGTTTATCTCTTCCGTAAAAAACAAAAACGGCACTTTTTATTGGGTTTCATCGCCTTTAAACAAAGGAATTTCCGATTTTACACAATCGCCGTTGGTGGTGCCCATTTTTTATAATTTTTCCAAAATAAGTTTAAAAACTACCCAACTTTATTACACCATAGCACCAGAAAACAGCATTGAAATCAAAGCTTCCATTGGGAAAGATGAGGTGCTTAAGATTTCAAACGAAACCAATGCGTTTATTCCGCTTCAAAAAGTTTCCCCAAATAAAGTAGATCTTACCTTGACGGATGTGACGCTGCAAAGCGGATTTTACAATGTTTCCAGCAATGATGAAGTCGTGAAAACCATCGCATTAAACTACAACAGAGAAGAAAGTGACGCCAATTACGCCGATTTAAAATCATTGGTTGGTAAAGCTGAAAACGCCATTGTTTACACATCAATTGATGATCTTTTTAGTGAAATTGGCAATCAACATAAAATCAATTGGCTTTTTAAATGGTTTTTAGCATTTTCTGTGCTATTTTTGTTCATTGAAATGCTGTTATTAAAATATTTCAAAATATGAATTTACTGCTAAAGTCTGCTACCATTATCGACCATTCAAGTCCGTTTCACC
Organism: Lutibacter sp.; assembly: GCA_030656195.1. Taxonomy (GTDB): domain Bacteria; phylum Bacteroidota; class Bacteroidia; order Flavobacteriales; family Flavobacteriaceae; genus Lutibacter. The sequence continues at coordinate 2,115 of JAUSOJ010000113.1, read as the reverse complement.
TTCAAATTAAAGACATCCTTATTGAAAACGGCACCATCACAAAAATTGGCGAAAAGCTAAAAAATCCCAAAAATTATAAAGAAATTAAATTTGACAACCTGCATATTTCGCAGGGCTGGTTCGATTCGAGCGTATGCTTTGGAGAACCAGGGTTTGAGGATCGGGAGACGATTGAAAACGGATTAAAAACAGCTTCCAAAAGCGGATTTACCGCAGTTGCCGTAAATCCGAATACTTATCCTTCTACAGACAATAAATCGGCCGTTCAGTTCTTAAAAAATAAAATTCCGAATTCAGCCACTGCCCTTTTTCCGATAGGAAATCTTACAAAAAGCGGTAAAAGTGAAGACATTGCGGAATTGTATGATATGCAAAATGCCGGCGCCATTGCTTTTGGAGACTATAACAAAGCTGTTTCAAATGCCAATTTGTTGAAAATCGGTTTGCAATACGCACAAAATTTTGATGCGCTTATTATGAGTTTTCCGCAGAACGATTCCATTGCCGGAATTGGCTTGGTGAATGAAGAAATCAACAGCACAAAACTTGGTTTAAAAGGAATTCCAGCTTTGTCGGAAGAATTGCAAATTGTCCGCGATTTGTTTCTGCTGGAATATACCGGCGGAAAATTGCACATTCCTACAATTTCAACGGCAAAATCAGTAGAACTTATCAAAGAAGCCAAAAAGAAAAAACTGAATGTTACCTGCAGCGTTGCCGCACATCACTTGGTTTTGACCGATGATGAATTGAAAAGTTTTAATACAAACACCAAGGTTTTGCCTCCATTACGCACTTCAAAAGACGTTAAAGCGTTGATAAAAGGCATCAAAGAAGGCGTGATTGATATGGTGACCAGCGATCACAATCCTATGGATGTTGAACATAAGAAAGTGGAATACAGCAATGCAAAATTTGGGACTATCGGACTGGAAAGTTTGTTTGGTGCGTTAAATAAAGCCATCGGACTGGAGACCTTAATAGGTTGTTTGACCACAAAACCACGAGAACGGTTTAACGTGCCTACGTATTCCATTTCAGAAGAACAGCAAGCCAACATCACCCTGTTCAATCCCGATTTTGAATATACTTTTACAGAAAAAGACATCTTATCGACCTCTAAAAATGCCATTTTCCTGAATAAAAATTTAAACGGAAAAGTGTATGGCATTATTTCGAATAATAAAATGATTTAAAGGTTAAATGTTATAAGTTAAATGTTATTGTTCTAACTCCCAATTCTTCGGAATGGTTGGCGATAGACTACTTAAATTAAATCTATAAATAAATTAAGATTATGGAAAATCAAACTGTTCAGGAAGGAAAAACAATGGCTATTATCAGCTATATTACTTGGATTGGCACTTTAATTGCCTTTGTGATGAACAATGATAAGCACAATTCATTCGCCGCTTTTCATATTCGCCAAATGGTTGGCTTGTCTCTTTTTTCAGTAGGTGTTTCTTTTATTGGAAAATATGCTTGGTTTGTTGCCGGAATTTTAGGCTTCGGCTTGTTTGTGCTGTGGATTATTGGTTTGATTGGCGCCATTCAAGGAGAAGAGAAAAAAGTGCCATTTGTTGGAGATTTATTTCAAGATTGGTTTAAAGGAATTGGATAACCTATTTTTTAAGGTTACTTTTGAAGTCGCGTCCAAAAACGCGACTTTTATATTTATATTATGGAAAAATTATCATTGAATTATATTGTAAGAGAGCCCAAAATAAGATCCGAAAATACGTCATTACTCATTTTATTGCACGGTTATGGCAGCAATGAAGAAGATTTATTTTCATTTGCGAGCGAATTGCCCGACGACTTGATTATTGTGAGCGCAAGAGCGCCGCAAACATTGGGTTTTGGCAGCTATTCCTGGTATACCATTCATTTCAACAGTCCGCAAGGAAAATTTTCCGATATGCCTGAAGCCATTAAAGCAAGAGAAACCATCGCCGTTTTTATTGATGAAGTGCAACAAAAATATGGCATTTTGCCAGAAAAAACATTCCTGCTTGGATTCAGTCAGGGCACCATTTTAAGTTATGCCGTGGCTTTCAATTATCCCGAAAAAGTACAGAAAATCATTGCGTTGAGCGGTTATGTTAACAGCGAATT
>JAUSOJ010000076.1 GCA_030656195.1 Lutibacter sp. | reverse complement strand
TAAAGGTGATATTGGTTGTGCTCGTGTTGTTTTGGACCCCTATTTCTATATAATCATTTGGCGCTAATTCAACAGAACCGACTATAGAGGCATCTTCATCTTGATTTGCAGTGGGCAATCTTAAACGTGATCTTGATTCAGAAATAACAGTATTGTTTTTAGCAATATATATAGAAACAGTTTGAGTGTTATTAGCTGCTTGAAAGGAAGCCTCAACTAATTCACCAAATTTAGAAATCGCATCTGCCATATAGTACTTAAAGCAGCATAGGTTTGATATTGTATTAACTTCTACTTGATGTTTATGTTTAATGAAAAAACAGCGATAGATGTGGTGTTTGGACCACTTACTACTAAACGCTGTCCCCAAATTTCAATATAATCATTAGGTTGCAGTTCCACAGTTCCTGATATTGCTATACTATTAATATCACTCGTGTTGTTCACCCGCATTAAAGAATTTGTTTCTGTTAAAACTTTTTCTGTTGCAATACCTCCATTTTTTACAATGAGGAAAGCATAAAAATTACCCACAGTAGTAGACTCTCTTACTGAGAGCGATGCACTTATTTGAAACGTTCTTGTTTTATGCCCATTGTAGGTTATCCTATTAAATTGTGGAGAAGAGGCTCTAAATAAATTAACTGCTGCTGTTGTATTTGAATTAGAATTGCCTGTCAAATTAAATAAATTATTATTTGTAACTGTTTGCGCAAAACCTGTAGTTATATTTCCCGTATAATAAATATTTGCCGAAGCTACATCATCCGATTCTAAAGGTATCCCAGGGCAATTGACAGTCCAATCATTGGTAAAATTGAATCCGGCATAAGAACCAGTAGTATATCCTTTTACATAAACCCCTGATCCTGAAAAAGAGGTTCCGGAAAGAAATCCTGAAGCAACTGTCGGGTTAGAACTTACGTCAAAACCAATAGTTGTTCCGTTTACCGTGGTTAATCCACTTACTTTTTGGATAGTATTAAAAGTTCCTGTATATTTTTCATAGGTTCCAGAATTACTGTCAAACCATCCTTGATTGCTTAAGAGTAGCGAACTTATATTGTTATAGGTAATTCCGTTTGCATTCCCAACAAATTGAACAATATTAGAAAAAAAAAGCCCTAATCCAGAAACAGTTCCTACACTTGCCATATTAGCAATTATTGTATTTTGAACCAGCATAGAACCTGTTGGAGAACCGGTAATATTAAAAACTGTTCCGCCGCCTGTAAGGGTAAGGTTCCGTATGCTTCCTCCTTCGCTTCCTTCAAATATGGTTCCTCCCGCACCTCTTACTAAAATATCTTCACCAGCATCCAACCCGGAAATATAGGCATTATTAAGATTGATAGAGGCAGCTAAAACAATGATTCCGTTTATTTCATAATATGTATTTTCGTCTAATAAGTATACTGTGCCTCCACCAGCAGTTAATTCGGGGGCAAGGTCTGTTGCTGATTTTATTAATTTGAAATTATCCCTGCTTGTATTGGCCTCTAATGCAATCCAGCCAGAACCGTTATAATAACAAAATTTTCCTAAATCGGTATCGTATACTAAAAGTCCGTTTGCCGGAGTGACTATTGCTATTTTTTGCGCTGTTGTCATTCGCGGCGCCAACATTCCTTTGGTTGTAGAAATTACATCCAGCATTGAGGATGGATCTGGCGTTATAGTCCCAATGCCCACTTGTGCAAAAGTTCCTATATTAATTGTTAAAAATGCAATAAGCATTGCCCTTAAAACTAATTTATTTTTAGTTTTCATATTCCTGATTTTAAAGTTAGTCATCGTTCAAATTTGCTCTTTTTCATAGCTAACTTTTACATCATCAAAAACTTGTTTTATTTATTTTTCATTAATAATTCACGCTTCATTAATCTTAAACAATTGCAACTAATAAAGTGTATTATTTTACATACAATTGTCTGCTCCCATCTCAATACCATAAACTCTTTGTATCCGTATCAAACACCAAAAGTCCATTTGCAGGAGTTAAAATGGTTGTTCTATCGCTTGTCGTCATTCTTGGAATTAAAACGCCTTTTGCATTTGATTGTATGTCTAGCATTGCACTCCCATCAGGGTTTGTGGTTCCAATGCCTACTTGAGCAAAAGTCTCTACATTAATAGTTAAAAATGCAATTACCAAAGCACTTAAAACATATTTACCCATCGTTTTCATCACCCTAATTTTTTTATTTGTTTATTATTTTAAAAGTTTCTTTACCCAACTCTGAATCAACAACCACAATATAAACGCCTTTTGGATGCTGGAAAGGGATTGCAATCACATTTTTGTTGATCATATTGCCGTTTACCTGTTTTATTTGCTGTCCTAACATATTGTAGATGCTGATATTGTTTACTTGTAAATCGTTTTTAGTCCTTACAATAAGACTGCCGTTTTCGTGATAATAAACAGTCGTTTTTTCAACTGAAATGCCAAAATCCGGATTTAAATCCTCAGCAACAATAACCGCAGATTTGTCTTTAAAAACAAGCCTAAATCGGTCTAAATAAGTTCCCGGCGGTAAATTTGGGTTAAAACTGCCTTTGGTTAAATCGTAAGTAATATTTGCCAGCATATCTTTAATATACACTTTGCCCGTAAAGTTTTCAACGCCATCTAACATAATGGTATGCACGCCGACTTCGGTCATCATCAATCCCAAAGGAAATTCATCATTTTCATTAAAAGCATTGACGCCTTGAATCACATATTTTTTTGTGAGATCATTTTCAATGATAAAAAACAACTCATCTTCTCTTGGCCCAAACATTAAGGCGTCATATCCTCTATTAAAGTTTAAATTGGCTGTGGAATTTGGCAAAAAACCTAACAATAATTGTCTATGAAACTTTTCAGGATCCTCATAACCAATTCTGATATAGCTTTTTAAGTCCGCACTTTTTGTCGCTTCGTTTTCTTTAGCATTTGAATTTTTATAAAAGCTTGACTCACCAGAAGTTTCCGTTTTAAAGGCTCTTTGTGAATTATTAATAACTATTGTTCCTCCATCAATACCGCCATCCACGAAAAAACCTTGCGCTACGGCAATATATCTTAAAGGATCTGCACTTGATGAACTTCCACCGCCAGAAATGCCAGATGGCACAGAAGCTGGAACAGAACCCGTTAAATTTTGTATGGCATAAGCCCCCAAATAAGCAGCTAAATAATGAGAAGGTGATCCGCCATCAACCCAAAAATATAAATTACCATCTATTATATCATCTGTATTGTTTCCTGAAGGAGCAGCAATATTATCCTTAATGAATTTTTCTGAATCCAATGCAGAAGGATAAGGATTTCCAAGCAGCGCAGCTTGCCCTGTTGCTATTGTGAATGTATAATTTCCGTCATTTGGCAGGCCTTTAAAAACATAATTTTGATTTGCTGCACCGGTTGCGGTACCTTTCATGGTAAAACCTTCCCCTGGATTTATTGAACTATTTTGAAATATTTTATCCCATCCTGCATAACCGGCAGTATTTGGTGAATAAGTATACAACCATCTTTCGCTTATGGTTTTTGGAGTTGTTAATGAAGATCCGTCGAGACCGGTTGTGTATTGAATTAATATAGGTGCAAATTGGTTTGATGCGGCATCTGTTCCATCATACAAACCTTCATTTAATTTAAATGTTCCTGCCGTAGTCGTTACCGGCGATGACCAATAATTATAGCCAAACTTAGAAGAAATACCTTGTTGATCCCTCAGCAATTTACCAGTGCCTGTATTGGCATTCGTACCAGTATGTGTTTGCAATAATTGCGCTTCGCCCACCAAACGTAAATCGCCATTGGTAAGCGTTACTGCATTTGCAACGTTTAATTCAAAAGCATCAACAACAGACACACCTTTGAAAGTATTGTTAATAACCAAATTGTAAAAATTCACTTTAGCTGACGAACCTTTAATTTCTTGAATTGCGGCAGAACTTGTAAAATGAGTTGTTGAAGTAGATGCTGCCGAAGTAATTCCGTTATTTACAAAATTATGATTTAGATATAATAGGCCATCATTATTATGTTCGGCGGATGATTTATTGGTATATTCATCTCCAAAATAAATGGTTGTTGCAGCTTTAATTTGTAAAATTCCTTCATTGACAATTTGGGAGTAACCAACAGATTTACAAATAAAAAACAAAACGAAGAAAAAAAAGTAATTTTGTTTCATAACTTTGGGGCTAAAGTTAATAACGGCAAAGATATAACAATAGTGTTATATTTCAAACGATATTCCATAATATTAAAAAAATATATATAATTTTACACTTTAACCAACAGTTTATTACAAAATCGCATGCAACAAAAACGCCTTTTTCTTTTAGATGCCTACGCCTTGATTTTTCGCGGATATTATGCGCTTATTAAGAACCCGAGAATCAATTCGAAAGGAATGGACACTTCGGCCATATTGGGATTTACAAATTCGTTGCTCGATGTAATCAAGCGCGAAAAGCCCGACCATTTGGCTGTGGCATTTGACAATGGCGGTTCTCACATCCGTTCCGAAGCTTTTCCTGAATATAAAAAAAACCGTCTCGAAACTCCGGAAGCCATAAGAATTGCGGTGCCTTATATTCATAAAATTTTGGAAGCGATGCACATTCCAATTATTGAAAAAGAAGGTTTTGAAGCCGATGATTTAATTGGAACACTTGCCAAACAAGCTGAAAAAGAAGGTTTTAAAACGTATATGGTGACGCCCGACAAAGATTTTGCGCAACTGGTATCCGAAAATATATTTATGTACAAACCTTCCCGAATGGGAAATGGCATTGAAATTTGGGGAATTCCCGAAGTTCAGGAGAAATTTGAAGTTGAGCGTCCGGAACAAGTCATTGATTTTTTGGGAATGATGGGAGACGCCATCGACAATATTCCCGGATTGCCGGGTGTTGGCGAAAAAACGGCCAAAAAGTTCATCAAAGAATACGGCAGCATGGAAAATTTGTTGGCGCATTCGCATGAGCTACAAGGCAAAATGCGGGAAAAAGTGGAAGAAAACAAAGAACTTGGCTTGCTTTCCAAAAAATTGGCAACTATTTTATTGGATTGTCCGGTGACCTTTAATGAAAAAGATTACGAATTAAACCATCCCGATTTTGAAAAAGTTAATGAGATTTTAAAAGAACTGGAATTCAGAAGAATTGCCGAAAGCTTTAATGCTATTTTTAAATTGCCTTCAGAACCAGAAAAAAATACGCAAAAAGAAGCATCTTCAGAAATTAAAAAACAACAACCTGCAGCAGAACATCAATTCGATTTATTTTCGTCTTCAGAAAATACCGCATCAAACGAAACCTTTTCGGCAGGCGATAAAACCACCGAAAACACCAACCATTTATACCAATCTGTAAATTCGCCTTTCGCCAGAAAATTGCTTTTGGAGAAATTACTGACACAAAAATCGGTGAGTTTTTATATAGAAACCATTGGCGAAGATTTGTTTGAAACCGATTTGGCAGGCATCGCTTTTTCCTATGAAAAAGGAAAAGGTTATTATGTGGCACTTTCTGAAAATAAAGAAGAAACACAGCAAATTTTAGAAGAAATACGTCCGTTTTTTGAAAATGAAAACATTGAAAAAATTGGCCACGATCTAAAAAACAGCATCAAAATTCTGAGCAATCACCAAATTGAAATCAAAGGAAAATTGTTTGATATTATGCTGGCGCACTATTTAATAAATCCTGATATGCGTCACGATTTAATAGTGCTCACAGAAACTTATTTGAATTATAAACCCATTAATTTAGATGCTTTTGTGGGTAAAAAAGGGAAAAACCAGATTTCCATTCGTGAAATAGACCTCAAAAAACAAACCGAATACGCCGTTGAAAATGCTGATGTCACTTATCAGCTTAAAGATTTTTTCGAAAAAGAACTGAACAGCTCCAATCTTACCAAATTATTTGATGACATTGAAATGCCGTTGCTTCGCGTTTTGGCCGATATGGAATTGGAAGGCATTAAAATGGATGCTGCATATTTAAATTCCCTTTCCAAAAAATTAACGGAAGATATTCATCAGTTAGAAACCGCAATTTATAAAGAAGCCGCCATCGAATTTAATTTGGCTTCGCCAAAACAATTGGGCGATGTGTTGTTTGAGCATTTAAAATTAATCGACAAACCTAAAAAAACCAAAACCGGACAATATGCAACCGGCGAAGAAATTTTATCGAAACTGGCCACAAAACACCAAATCGTAAAAGATATTTTAGAATGGCGTGGATTGGTAAAGTTAAAAAATACCTATGTTGATGCGTTGCCAAATCAATTAGACAAAAAAACAAAAAGAATTCACACCACATACAGTCAGGCCGTTGCGGCAACCGGAAGATTAAGTTCCGTAAACCCAAACCTGCAAAATATTCCGATGCGGACAGAACGCGGACGCCAGGTAAGAAAAGCGTTTGTTGCACGCGATGAAAATTACACTTTGTTGGCTGCCGATTATTCCCAAATTGAATTGCGCATTATTGCCGCTTTAAGTGAAGATGAAGGAATGATTGAATCCTTCAGAAATTTGGAAGACATTCACGCCGCCACAGCCGCCAAAATTTTTGGTGTTCCTTTAAATGAAGTGACCAGAACCCAACGCGGGGAAGCAAAAGCAGTGAATTTTGGTATTATATACGGACAAGGCGCTTTTACTTTGGCCGAGCAGTTAAATAAATCAAGATCCGAAGCAAAAGAACTGATCGACAATTATTACAAAACATTTCCAAAATTAAAAGAATATATTGCCAATCAGGTTGCTTTTGCACGAGAAGAAGGCTATGTTGAAACCATTTTGGGACGTCGCAGGTATTTAAAAAACATCAATTCACAAAACGCCATTGTTCGATCTGGAGATGAAAGAAATGCCGTAAATGCGCCCATACAAGGAAGCGCCGCCGATATTATTAAAATTGCGATGATCAATATTCATAAAATGTTGAAGCAAGGAAATTATAAATCTAAAATGCTGTTGCAAGTGCATGATGAGTTGGTTTTTGATGTTTATAAAGAAGAACTTTCTGCCTTAAAACCTAAGATAAAACACGAAATGGAACACGCTTATACGCTTGCCGTTCCTTTAATTGTTGAATTGGGTGAAGGTGAAAATTGGCTGGAAGCACATTAGGAAATCGTTGAAGCGATGAAGCGTTGATTGGTTGATAAGTCGCCCTTCGACTGCTTTGGTGATAAATTGTTGAATCGTTTTTTTGTTGATGCGTTTTTTTGTTGAGATGTTTTTGTAATATTGCACAATTATTTAATTCAAAATCAATAATTTAAAATTAATCCTTGTTTAATTTTTTATGTTAAACCTTTTATTTTCAAAACGTTTTTCTTTAGTTAAAACTTTTTCAATATCATTTTTGGCATTCGCTTTTATCATTAGATTGACCCTTTATGTTTGGTCTTTTAGCGAAATTGATTTTTCTTTCATCAACTTCATCAAAATTTTTGGAATGGGTTTTTTGTTTGATTTAGGAAGTCTTTCTTATATGATGGCATTTTATTCCATTTATTTATTACTGGTTCCAAAGCAATTTTATGGCTGTAAAGCTGATAGAATTATCTCAAAATGCTCTTATGCCTTAATGCTCTTTATAATGCTGTTTTCATTTTTGGCAGAAATTGCTTTTTGGGAAGAATATGGAAAACGTTTTAATTTTATTGCGGTCGATTACTTATTATACACCTATGAAGTTGTTCAAAACATAAGGCAATCTTTTCATTTAGAAATTATTATAGCCATCTTAATTGTAATCACTTTTTTTTCTATAAAATTAGCCAAAAAGAAAGATGCCTTCAAGGATGCTTTTAACAACTCCGATTCTTTTTTAATGAAAATTATTCCCGCCTTCTTTTGGATATTCGTATTAAGCAGTTTTCATTTTAATGTTGAAAATAGTGATGCTGAAATTTTTGCGAATCAATATGAAAACGAAATTAGCAAATCGGGTATTTATTCGTTTTTTGCCGCTTTTGATGAAAATGAATTGAATTATAACGATTTTTATGAAACCAATCCATCAGACAATTCCTATCAAATTGTCAGAAATTTACTCGCTTCAGATAATGATCTTTTAAACAAAAACCCTAAAAGCATTCAACGGCAGGTTTTCAACAGCGGAGAAGAACAAAAACCAAATGTTATTTTTATTGGATTGGAAAGTTTAAGTGCTCAATTTATGCAACGGTTTGGGAACGAAAAAAACTTGGTTCCGGCGATAGATTCATTGGCAAAAGAATCCGTTTTTTTTACAAATTTACAAGCAACCGGCACAAGAACCATTAGAGGCATAGAGGCCATTGTATTGTGTATTCCGCCAACTCCGGGACAAAGCATTGTGAAACGAGAAAATAATGACAACTTATTCACCATTGGCGAAGTTTTTAAACAAAAAGGATACACGCGCACCTTTTTTTATGGCGGTGATGGCCATTTTGACAATATGAATATTTTCTTTGGAAACAATGGTTTTAATATTGTGGACAGGAAAAACAAACTTCGCATCGATGAAGAATTTCCGGTACAAAGAACCCAAATTACCGATGATGAAGTTACTTTTGAAAATGCTTGGGGCGTTTGTGATGGCGATTTATATGATAAAGTTTTAAGGGAAGCCGATGCGCAACACAAACTTAAAAAACCGTTTTTTAACTTTGTGATGACCGGCAGCAATCACAAACCTTACACCTACCCTGATGGTATTGTTGAGATACCTTCAGGAGAAAACAGAGATGGCGCTTTAAAATATACGGATTGGGCCTTTCGTAAATTTTTTGAGGAAGCAAAAAACAAACCCTGGTTTAAAAATACCGTATTTGTAATTATGGCTGACCACGCAGCTTACAGCGCAGGAAGGACAGAAATTGATGTAAAAAACTACCACATTCCTGCATTTATTTATAACCTGAAAAATAAAAATCCGGAAGAAGTTGATAAGTTAAGTTCCCAAATAGATATTTTCCCTACCTTATTTGGCTATTTAAATTGGAGCTATGAATCCAATCTTTTTGGTAAAGACATCACAAAAATGCAAAAGAAAGATGAAAGGGCTTTAATTGCCAATCAATTAAAATTAGGATTGTTAAAAGAAGACTACGTTTTAATTTTGGACAACCATAAAAAACACACTTTTTATCAGTGGAATAAAGAAAATAATGAGCTAACGGCAAAAAAAACAGATCCCCAATTTCTAAAAGAATCCATTTCCTATTACCAAACTGCTTTCAACTTGTTTAAAAATGGAGGTTTAAAACTAAAAAAAGAAACATTTATTTCAACACGTAAATTAGCAGGGAAGGTTCCTTAATTTTTTTTATATGTTTAATGGTTGATTTGTTTAATAATTTATTTCCTTTTTACTTAGAAAATGAAGTTTAACTACATACTTCCTGCTTCGGTCTTCCGTCTTAGGTCTTCCGACTTTTAAACCAAACTTTTAACTTTTAATTTTTAACTTTTAATTTTTTTCAAAAAC
>JAUSOJ010000064.1 GCA_030656195.1 Lutibacter sp. | reverse complement strand
ACGGAAACAATTCGTTGCAGGATGAAATTTTGGTGCAGGAAATCATCAGTCGCGATATTGCCTTAACGGTTTGCCCGCTTTCAAATACGGCGCTTCAGGTGGTGGATGATTTAAAAAATCATCCGTTAAAAAAAATGATGGATTTGGGATTGAAGGTTACCGTAAATTCTGATGATCCCGCGTATTTTGGCGGACAGGTAAATAAAAATTATGAAGCCATTCAAGAGGCTTTAAATCTTTCTAAATTTGATCTTTACCAACTGGCTAAAAATTCTTTTCAGTATTCATTGTTAGAAGAAAATAAAAAACAGGCCTATTTAAATGAACTGGAAGTCTATTATAATAACAATAAGTAGTTTTTAAGTTCGTTATGAAATCAAAGAAATTTAATATGAGCAAAATAGCATTCACGGTAATGGCCGTACTTTTTATAACATCAAACATTTACAGTCAGACCGCCCCTAAATTAAAAGATACCGTTTCCGTAAAAAGTCAGTTTGAATATCTTATAAACGAATCAAACAGTTTGCCCGATTACAAGGTGGTGCGAACGGCTTGGCTGTTAAAGTTAAAATCGAATGTTCTTGATTCGCTTTCTGCTTCAAAAAATAGGAATATGGACAATTCAGCCACCATGAATTCCCAAAAGATCATAATCGACAGTTTAAATATCAAACTGGCCGACGCAGAAACCACAATTTCCAGCTTAATCGCCGAAAAAGAAAGCATTTCACTATTTGGAATGCAAATAGACAAATCCGCATTTAAGACTTTGTTTTTTCTAATTGTTTTAGGTTTGCTAGGCGCTCTCCTGTTTTTTATCACCAAATTTAAACAAAGCAACAGCATCACTACACAATGCAAACTGGCATTGACACAGAATGAGGAAGAATTTGCCATTTACAAAGAAAAAGCGCTGGAAAGAGAGCAAAAAGCGATGAGAAGGCTGCAGGACGAGCTGAATAAAAACAAAAAGGATTGACATTTTTTCATATCTTTATTGTTAATTAATTTTAAAAAAAGAGATCATGAAAAAAAACATGGGTTCAGCCGACAAATTGATTCGCGTTTTAATCGCTGTTGCGATTGCCGTTCTGTATTATTTGGGTAAAATTGATGGCACACTTGCCTTAGTGCTTTTGGCTTTCTCGTTAATTTTCTTGCTGACAAGTTTGTTCAGTTTTTGTCCGCTTTACACAATTTTAGGAATCAATACCTGTAAGAA
>JAUSOJ010000062.1 GCA_030656195.1 Lutibacter sp. | reverse complement strand
TTTTCCAACTTTAAAATCCGTTTTATTTGTCAAAATCTGAAATTTGTCTTTTAGTTTCAATTTTCTTTTTTAGTATTTCCGCTTTGTTGCTCAATTCCGAAATGAATGAAAAAAGTCAGAAATCTTTCTCGGTTTGTTTCGATTTTTCTTTTTTAGTTTCCGTTCTGCTGTTTTTTCCGTTTCAATGGGAAAATCTGAAATGTTTTCAGTTTTTTACAATTTTTCTTTTTTAGTTTTCCGCTCCAAAATTCAATTCCGTCATTTTGCTCAAAATCGGACAGATTCAATTTTTATTCCGATAGAGTGGAAGTTGATTTAGAATTTGTCGGCTTTGTAAAATGTTATTTTAAAGAACTTTTTCCTTGAAAACCAAATTTCGGTTTGCCATTATTTACAACTGGTTATATCATTTCAAATGTAACTGTTTAAAATCAATAATTCCCGGATAACCGTATATTATTGTTATTTTTATCCGCATCAGCCATGCTTTTTAACGCCAAATCCAGCGGACTCTCAATTTTCAGCAAATCCTTCTTCGTAACATGCGTATAAATCATCGTCGTTTCAGGTTTTGCATGTCCCAATAACTCCTGAATATAACGCAAATCAATCCCATTTTCCAACAAATGCGTCGCATAACTGTGCCTTAAAGTATGCGGCGTAACGTTTTTGGCAATTTTCGCAAGCTTGCTGGCCCGGTGCAAAAACGCCCTGATGCTTTCCGCACTGTATGGTTGATAAGGTTTTCCTTCAACAAAATAATAATCAGGCCTGTAACTCATCAAATAATTATTCATTAAAGGTATAATGCTCTCCGCCAAAATCACATTCCTATCCTTGCGACCTTTGCTGTTTTTAACCAAAATTTGCCTGCGGTCAACATCAATATGAGCCAATTGCAAACCCAACAACTCACTTATGCGCAAGCCGGCCGAATAAATCATCGCCAAAACCGCCCTGTGTTTTAAATTTTTAGTGTAACGCAACAAATCAATCACCTCCTCTTTCGACAAAACCGTCGGCAAAATCATGCTTTTTTTAGGCCGTTGCAGCTCAAGTTCCACAATTTTACATTCCGGATAAAACGCCTTAAGCAATTTTATGGCACTCACAAACTGCCTGTGCGTGCTAATGCTGTATTTTTTCGGAATAAAAACATCCTCAATAAATTTCTCAACATCACGGTTCGATACATCAGTTAAACACCTGTCATTTAAATAATTAAAAAAATCAGCAATAAACAACGAGTACGTTTTAACCGTGCTTTCACTGTAGCATTTCCCTGTCAAATAGCTCGAATACGATTTAAGAACCTCCCTGTTTTCATCCGATACCAACCTTTCCCTATGTTCAATAAAATCCTTCAAATGATTATTGTAAACCGAATTGTCCAATTTAAAAACAACATCATTTTTAAGCGTCAGCTTAATAAAATTCACATTTTCCTCAGTAAAATCAGTATACCAGCCGCGCAAAGTTTTACTCCAAAAATAGCCCCCAATTTTCCTGATTTTCGCAATAATCAAATCATCATACGCAAACACCAGCAACAACCGAACTTTATTTCGATGCTTAACCTTTTTTAATAAAACCGTAATTATTATTCTCGATTCGTTTTCCATAGCACATCAAATATACAACAATAGTTCAATAAATTACAAAACCTAAAAATTCTTATCAACTAATTTCGCAATTCGTGGTTGCAAAACCAATCCAATTACGGTTGCTGAGCGAAACCAATCAAGGTTACTGAGGCAGCCGATTAAGGTTGCTGAGTGTAGCCAAAGTAAGGGCGTTCCCCTCCAACTGGCGGGCCTGCCCGCCAACTGGCGGGTCGGGCTTTCACTACTCGCTTTTTTTAGTTGCAAAAAGCAACAAAAAAATAGCTCAAACACACCGTTCAATCCCTAACGCAGCACACAATTTAAAACAAACAACCCAAATTACAATAATAACCGCGTCATCCTGAACTCGTTTACTCACCATTTTTATTTTTTTGGAGTTCGTGAATCTCCGATTTCAGGACCTCATATAATGAACCTTAAAACACCATTAAACCCCAAAACAAAAACAACCGTCCTATGAGTTTTTTCGTCGTAAAATATTGAAATTTTTAGCGTTGGCTGATGAAGCAACCCAAAGAGCCAAGCGCTGGTTGAAGCGCCAGGGAAGGCGGTCTGGGTGGGACAGAGCGTTAAAAAAATGTTCAGCGAACATTTTTAGCGATAGGGCCAGCTGGCGCGTTGGCAAAAATTCAATTAATTTTACAGAAAAAAATCATCAGACTAGCCTTTTTTGGTTCTTTTTTTGGCAATGAAAAAAAGAACAAAACAAAATAGATGGAGTTCCAAATATGCTGTTATCAATTTTAAAACACAAAACTCAAACTACAATAATAACCGCGTCATCCCAAACCAGTTTACTCACCATTTTTATTTTTTGGAGTTCGTGAATCTCCGATTTCAGGACCTCATGAAATGAACCCAAAAACAAACAACCCAAATTACAATAATAACCGCGTCATCCTGAACCAGTTTACTCACCATTTTTATTTTTTTTGGAGTTCGTGAATCTTCGATTTCAGGACCTCATGAAATGAAGTTCAAAACAAACAACCCAAATTACAATTATATCCGCGTCATCCTAAACCAGTTTACTCACCACATTTATTTTTTTGGAGTTCGTGAATCTCCGATTTCAGGACCTCACGAAATTAACTTCTAATCACGAAAAGAAGTTCAAATCACAAAATTAAACCCAAAACAAAACCACCCGTCATAAGATTTTTTTCGTAGTAAAATATTGAAATTTTTAGCGCTGGCCGATGCTGCAATCCAAAGAGCTT
>JAUSOJ010000060.1 GCA_030656195.1 Lutibacter sp. | reverse complement strand
TCCGGTTTAAATTCTTTTATAATCCTATAAGCTTTCGACAAGCTGCTCACCAATTTAAAAGGAAATGATAAATTTTTTAATATAAACTGTCGTTGAATTCCTGAAATCCACAATCCTTTAATAGCATATCCCGCTTCCGGAATTTTCTCCATTTCCATTTTATCCTTTGCGCCAACAAACAAAAAGTTGGCTTCAGGATATCTCAGCTTTAATTCATTAGCAATAGCGATTGCCGGGTAAATATGCCCGCCAGTGCCGCCTCCGCTTAATATGATGTTAACCGATTGCTTCATGTAGTACTGTTAAAGGGTTATCTTCACTGGCGATATCTGGGTTTATTTCTTTTTCGGCTGTAACGCTTAAAATTATTCCTATCGCAAAACAAGTCATCCAAATAGAAGTTCCGCCACTGCTTATTAACGGTAATGTTTGTCCGGTCACCGGCATCAAATTAACGGCCACAGCCATATTTATAAGTGCTTGAAAAATAATGGGCAAGCCAACGCCGATAATAATGAGCGTGGCAAAAATACTTCGTGCTTTTTTTGCTGCAATCACAATGCGAAACAGCAAAATAAAATACATCAAAATAACCCCTAATGCGCCCAAAAATCCATATTCTTCAACAATAATGGCGAAAATAAAATCGGAGGAAGATTGTGGTAAAAAGTTTTTTTGGATGCTTTTTCCCGGACCTCGGCCTTGCAAACCGCCAGTTGCGATGGCAATTTTTGCTTTTTCGACCTGATAGCCTTCTTCAGCACTCGGATTTGAAAAATTTTCAACCCTGCTAATCCAAGTGTCAACCCTGTTCGGAAAAACACCAGGAAGCGCTTTGGCAGTCAATACAAATAATGCCAAAAATACCACACCAACACCCACAACACCCAATAAATATTTTATTGGATAACCTCCAATAAAGCACAACATCAGTATCATTACAAAAGCGATTGCCGTGGTTGAAAAGTTTGCCGGTAAAATTAATGCCAATGTAATGGCTATTGGCAGCCATAACTGTAAAACACTTTCCTTAAAAATAATTTCGCTTTCTTTTTTTCGCGCTAAATATCTGGAAACATATATCATCAGGACCAAAACAGCCAATGTAGATGTTTGAAAACCAACGCCTATAAACGGAATTTCAATCCACCTGCTGGCGTTTGAACCGCCAATGGTAGTTCCCTGTGAAAGGGTATAAATTAATAACAAAATGACCAAAGGCAACATTAATACCGAGCCGCCGCTAAAATATCTAAATGGAATTTTATGAACGCCGTAAATAATTAAGAACCCAAGAAACAACAAAATTACATGCTTGAATAAATAATAGAAAGGTGTGCCAATATTGGTTCCGTAAACCAAATTGGTGCTTGTGCTGTAAACAGGCAAAAATGACAAAATTGCCATAATGGTAACAATTGCCCATATCGCTTTATCTCCTTCTATATTTTTAAGAATGTTTTTCACTTGTTTATTATTAATTTTTTATTGGTACAGATGCATTTCGCCATTAATCATTTCTGTGTGTATCATAATTTGTAATGCTCGTTCATCTACAATCCGCGAACGGCTTCTTTAAATTTATTTCCCCTGTCTTCGTAATTTTCAAATAAATCAAAACTAGCGCAAGCCGGAGACAACAAAACGGTATCTCCTTTTTCGGCAATTTTGTAAGCCACTTTTACCGCTTCTTCGGCACCTGCAGTTTCAACAATTAAATCAACCACATTGCCAAAAGTTTGCATTATTTTTTGATTGTCCAATCCCAAACAAATTATGGCCTTCACTTTTTCCCTGACCATAGGCATTAAATCCAAGTAATCATTTCCTTTATCTACACCGCCTACAATCCAAACCGTTGGTGTTTTTACGCTGTCCAATGCATAAAATGTTGCGTTAACATTTGTTGCTTTTGAATCGTTGATGTATTGCACGCCGTTAATTTTTAGCACAAATTCCAATCGGTGTTCTGCGCCTTCAAAATCTTCCATACTTTCACGAATGGTATCTTTTCTAACTTTAAGCAACGAAGTTGCCATAGAAGCTGCCATTGCATTTTTTAAATTGTGTTTTCCTTTTAAGGCTAAAGTTGAAATGTTCATTAGTGTATCTTCTGTTTTATAGTTTATGATGATGTTGTCGTTTTTCAAAAAAACGCCTTGTTCTAACTCTTTTTCTATTGAAAAAGGCAGTAAACAGGCTTTTGTGTTGTTGTTTTTTAACCATTCTAAAATCACTCTATCATCTGCATCATAAATCAAAAAATCATTTTCAGTCTGATTTTCGGTAATTCTGAATTTTGAATGGATATAGTTTTCAAACTTGTAATCGTATCTGTCCAAATGATCAGGAGAAATATTTGTAATGATGGCAATGTGCGGCGCAAAATCTACGATCCCGTCCAGCTGAAAACTGCTCAATTCCAACACGTGGATATCGTAGTTATTTTCAGCCACCTGCTGCGCAAAACTTTCGCCGATATTTCCTCCCATTCCAACATTTAAATTTGCCTTCTTCAAAATATGGTTCACCAACATGGTTGTTGTGGTTTTTCCGTTTGATCCGGTGATGCCAACAATAACGCCGTTTGTATATTTTGAAGCAAACTCAATTTCAGAAATCACGGGAATCCTTTTGCTTTTCAATTGTTTTACCAAGGCCACTTTATCCGGAATTCCAGGACTTTTCATCACCAAATCAGCCTCCAATATTTTAGATTCGGTATGATTTCCCTCCTCAAATAAAATATCATTATTTAAAAGAACTTTTTTATATTTTTCAGCAATGATTCCTTTATCAGAAACAAAAACCTCAAAGCCTTTTTGTTTCCCCAAAATGGCGGTTCCAACGCCGCTTTCTCCAGCTCCAAGAACAACCAAAAGCCCCCTATTTCCCCCGAAGGGGGATTTTTCAATACTTTTATTTACATTTATATTCTTCATTTTTATTTACTTTATCAACCTCCCCTTCGGGGAGGAATTAAAGGAGGGGCTTTTATCTCAATTTTAAAGTAACAATTGCCAACACGGCGAGCATAATTCCTACAATCCAAAATCTTGTCACAATTTTGCTTTCGTGATATCCAATTTTTTGATAATGATGGTGTAATGGCGCCATTTTAAATATGCGTTTTCCTTCTCCAAATCTTTTTTTGGTGTATTTAAAATAACTTACCTGCAGAACCACCGATAGATTTTCCACTAAAAAGATGCCCGCTAAAATAGGGATGAGCAATTCTTTACGCACGGCAATAGCCAAAACAGCAATTACAGCACCTATGGTCAAACTTCCCGTATCGCCCATAAAAACCTGAGCCGGATAGGTGTTGTACCATAAAAATCCGATTAAAGCTCCTACAAAAGCTGCGATAAAAATGGTCATTTCTCCAGAATTTGGAATGTACATGACGTCTAGGTAATTCGCGAAAATGATATTTCCTGAAACCCATGCAAAAATCCCGAGCGTCAGCACAATAATGGCCGAAGAGCCCGCTGCCAATCCATCAATTCCATCTGTTAAATTTGCACCGTTTGACACTGCGGTGATGATAAATATGACAATCGGAATAAAAATGATCCAGGCGTATTTTTTATAGCCTTTCCCTAAAAAAGCAAAGGCCGAAGCATAATCCAATTCGTTATTTTTCACAAACGGAATGGTTGTTTTGGTAGATTTTTTAGAATCTGCAAAAAGCACTTGAATTCCCGATTCTGTGGTATATTGAAACTTCGTCGGCAATTTTTCTTTCATCGTAACGCTAGGATGAAAATAAAGCATCGCGCCCACAAAAATCCCCAAGGTTATTTGTCCTAAAATTTTGAAGCGGCCTTTTAACCCGGCTTTATTTTGTTTGAATATTTTAATATAATCATCCAAAAAGCCTATAGTTCCCATCCACAACGTGGTAACCACCAGCAAAATAATATACACATTGTCTATTTGCGCAAACAGCAAAACAGGAATAAGTGTTGCCAAAATAATAATGATTCCTCCCATGGTTGGCGTTCCCGCTTTTTCAACCTGACCTTCCAATCCCAAATCTCTTACCGATTCGCCCACTTGCTTCAATTGCAAATAATTGATGATTTTTTTTCCGTAAATCATAGAAAACAGCAACGAAATAATAAATGCAATTGCTGAACGAAACGAGATATACTTAAATAACCCTGCGCCGGTTAAATCGTAATATTTATCTAGATATTCGAATAAATAATATAACATAATTTAGCTTTCTATGAGGTTTAACTGATTTGTAATTTGCTCATAATCATCAAAATGAGAACGTTTTCCGTTTATTTCCTGATACGTTTCGTGGCCCTTTCCGGCAATTAAAATGATATCGCCTTTTTTAGCCAGTTTTGAAGCCGCTTTTATGGCTTGTTCCCTATCCAAAATGGACAGTGATTTTCTCAAATTTTGTGGTTCAATACCTGCTTCAATCTCATTTATGATTGTTTGCGGATCTTCGTTCCTCGGATTGTCGGATGTCACCACTACCTGCGTGCTTAATTGAGAGGCGATTCGTCCCATAACAGGACGTTTCGCTTTGTCTCTATTGCCACCGCATCCCACAACGGTAATTACTTGTTCGTTTCCGGTTCTTATTTCATTGATGGTTTCCAACACATTTTTTAAAGCATCTGGCGTATGCGCATAGTCCACAATAGCCGTTACGCCGCCTTTAGAAATAAAATACTGGAACCTTCCTGTTATGTTTTCTAACTCGCTTAAATGCCGCAAAGCTTCATCCGAATCCAATCCCAAAAGGACAGAAACGCCATAAACAGCCAGCAAATTATAAGCATTAAATCGGCCAATTAATTTGGTGTAAACTTCATTGTTGTTGATATTGAGTACCAAGCCCGAAAACTGGTTTTCAATTATTTTAGCCTTAAAATCGGCCATGGTTTTTAACGCGTATGATTGTTTTTTTGCTTCGGTATTTTGAAACATCACCGCACCGTTTTTATCATCGATATTTACCAACGCAAAAGCTGTTTTTGGCAATCGATCAAAAAATAATTTTTTTACGTCCCTGTATTCCGCAAATGTTTTATGATAATCTAAATGGTCATGTGTTAAATTGGTAAATACGCCGCCGGCAAATTGCAATCCTTCCGTTCTTTTCTGATGAATTCCGTGAGAACTCACTTCCATAAAACAGTAATCTACACCCAACTCCACCATTTCATTCAAATAGAAATTTATGGCCACAGAATTTGGTGTGGTGTGCGTGGCTTCATATTGTTTGGTATCGACCAAAATTTTTACGGTTGATAACAGTCCCGTTTTGTAACCGGCATTTTGGAATAATTTATAAAGCAACGTGGCAACAGTTGTTTTTCCGTTGGTGCCCGTAATTCCTATTAATTTTAATTTTGAAGACGGATTCTCATAAAAGTTTGAAGCAATCAACGCCAATGCGCTGTTTGAATCTTCAACCTGAATATAAGTGATGTTTTCATCCAAATTTTCAGGCAATTTTTCACAAAGAATTGCTACAGCGCCTAATTCTATCGCTTTATCAATAAATTGATGGCCGTCAAACAGCAAGCCTTTTTGCGCTGCGAACAGGCAATTTTTTTGCACATTTCTTGAATCGAATACAATGGCATTCACCTTTATCAGGGTGTTGCCTTGTATTGCGTTAACCACAACTTTATTTAATATGTCTTTGACTGATTTCAAATAATTTAATTTAGAATGATGGTTGATCCTTTGATTATTTTTTGGCCGGCAAGCTGCGATTGCGCAGCAACTTTTCCTTTTCCCATATAACTCACTTTTAACCCTAAATTTTCAAGAATGGAAATTGCGTCCATCCCTGCCATCCCTTTTACATTTGGTATGGTGTCAACTACCTTGTTGGCCATGGTAAAGTAAGTGTTATAGTCATTTTCTATGCTTTTGAAATTTGGTGTTTTATGCTCAATTTCATTAATTTCGGATTTTGAAAGATAAATTTTTTGGGCAATATCCTTAAAAACCGGTCCGGAAACATCGGCACCGTAATAGCCTGTTTGCGCTTTTGGTTTATGAATGACCACAATGCATGAATACTTCGGGTTCTCGGCAGGAAAATATCCAGTAAATGAGGAAATATAACGTCTGTTGGTTTCCCAATCATCCATCCAATATTCGGTTCTTGCAGTTCCTGTTT
>JAUSOJ010000054.1 GCA_030656195.1 Lutibacter sp. | reverse complement strand
TTCTTATTTATTTGCGCCCGCACTCATACAATTTACGCACAGAATGTTGGCGTATATATTGGCTGCTGCAACAATTTATCTATTTTTTAAATTAAGGAAAAGGGTTGAAGAAGCTTCTAAAAAATGGCTAAACAGCGCTATGATTTTAGTTTGGGTTCAAATTGTATTGGGAATTTTGACGGTATTGAATGTTCAGGGTAAAATTCCGCTGTTTTTTGGCGTAAGCCACCAATTGGTGGGCTTCCTGTATTTTATGAGCTTGTTATTTTTATACGACTCTTTAAGAAAACAAAAGGCATAAAAAAAAGCTTCAGT
Source organism: Lutibacter sp. (assembly GCA_030656195.1). Lineage (GTDB taxonomy): Bacteria > Bacteroidota > Bacteroidia > Flavobacteriales > Flavobacteriaceae > Lutibacter. The sequence goes on along the minus strand of JAUSOJ010000054.1, from coordinate 16,697 downwards.
AGTCTGAAGCTTTTAATTTTTTGAATTAAAAGAAGGTTCTTTTAATTACTCTTGTACCTCTACTTGAACAGCAGTTGAATCAACAGCTACTTCAACTTCAACAGCTGGAGCTTCTTCAACAGTCACTTCAACAGCAGGTACTTCTTCTTTAGGTGTTTCTTTACAAGAAACAGCAAAAACGCTTACGAAAAGTGCAATTGCTATAAAAAATTTAAATTGTTTCATTTTTTGATATGATTTTTATTGTTGGTGCAAATTAACAACAAATTACTATAATAAAAAAAAAATAATTAATTTTTTTTATTATTTATTTAATTTCTTCAATTTCAGTAATTTTAGTGGCTTTATATAAAGCGCCTCCGCCAATTCCTGCAATCTTTTTTGCAATATCTTCCTGGCTTATTTTATTTTCATCAAAAGTGAATTGTCCTACTTTGTCTTCAAAGTTAACTTTGGAGTAGGTAACGCCTTCAGTTTTTGATAATTTAGACTCAATTGTCTTTGCGCAGCCAATTTCACAAGTCATTCCTTCAATTTCAACTTCAATGGTTTTATAATTGGCGGCCACTTCTTGTTTTTCAATTCCCGATTTTTCAATGGAATCCTGTTTTTTGGCGTCATTGCAGGAAAATAAAATAAAGGCTATCGCTAAAATTGAAATTGAAGTTTTCATAATTTATTACTTTTTAAGCGGTTGCGCAAAGTTAAAACTATTAAATTTAAATCCGAATATTTATGCGATTTTTGCAATTATTTTTTTTGAATGGAAAACAAAAAATTACGCTGGATTTATTTAATTGTGCTTTCATTAATTTGGGGAAGTTCCTTTATTTTAATGAAAAAAGCTTTAATTGGCCTTACGCCAGTCCAAGTTGGGGCATTAAGAATAATAATCACTGCAGTTTTTTTGTTGCTTATAGGGTTTAACCGATTGCTTAAAATAGAAAAGCGGCATTGGAAGTATTTAACGCTAAATGCGTTATTGGGTTCTTTTTTCCCGGTATTTTTATTTGCTTTTGCGCTTCAAAAAATAGACAGTTCCATCGCTTCTATTTTAAACGCTTTAACGCCTTTAAACACGTTGCTTTTTGGCGCAATGGTATTTGGGTTTGCTTTTAAAAGAAGACAGCTTATAGGTGTTTTAATTGGGTTTGTTGGAACAGCAATGCTTATTATGGAAGGCGCTCAAATTCATCGGGAACAAGAATACTTATTTATGGGATTTGTGATCATCGCTTCCGTAGGTTATGCCTTTAATGTGAATCTCATCAAAAAATATTTGCACGATTTGGACGCTTTGAGCATCACTGTGGGAATTTTTGCAGTTTTAATTGTTCCGGCAGCTATTGTATTGTGGTTTTCCGGCTTTTTTCTGTCTTTTGAAATAAATCAGGTCACTACTTCTTCATTGGTTTATGTATCGATATTGGCGGTGGTTGGCACCGGTATTGCAACCATTATGTTTAACCGTTTAATCCAGCTATCAACGCCGGTATTTTCATCTTCCGTAACTTATTTAATTCCCATTGTGGCCATCACTTGGGGAATTTTAGATGGAGAGAAAATTTCATTTCTGCAATTCTTTTCGGGTTTGATAATTTTGGTTGGTGTGTATCTTGCCAATAAAGCCAAATAAAAAACGGCCCAATTTCTTGAGCCGTTTAAAGTAATTGTAATTAAATTTTGATTTATTTATAGAAAATCAGCTTCAGTAACGCCTTCATTTACTTTTGCGGCGATTAATTTAAATTCTACTGTTTGCGGACCTAAACTTCCAGTTTTTGTTCCAGGGAATTTTATTCCGTTAAATTCTTGGTAATTGCTGAAAGTCGCTTCCTGATTTTGGGTTTGGCCTTGCATGGTGATCACTTGCAATTCTTTTACTTTTAATCCGCTGGCAACATCAAAATAAACCGATGATGAAACAATTTCGCCTTTGGTTGTTATTACATAAGCATCTTTTCCGTCAACAATTTCAATGCCTGATAGTTTAGAGTTTTCGTTGTTTAACAATCCCATTTCTAAAAATGTTCCGATGGTGTAAGTCATTTCCCCCGACATTTGTGGAGGTAATGGCTGTTTGTTCATAAACACGCCTGCATCAGACATCACAACTTTCATCATTACATTACCGCCCACACTGGTTTCATTGGCATATTTTGTTGATGTTCTTTTTTCGGTGGATACAACAACACTTCCCATAGCATTGGCTTCATAAGTCGCCAAAGTGCTTTTTAAAGCTTTCACTTTTGCAGCACCGCCAATTGCATTAAAGAAATTGTCTAAAACTGTCAGCTTGGTAACTCCGGCAGGAATTGGTTTTGACATTTCCGGTTTTGAAGCAGCGTTTGATTCCTTGTCAAAATAATTGATGGCGTAAGGTAATTTTTCAAGGTTTGGCAAAGCGTCCAACGCTTTTCCAACAATAACGATTCTTGCATTGTTTTCACTAAAATATTTTTGGGCAACGCGTTGCACATCTTCAGCTGTTACTGCATTTATTTTTTGCAGATAGGTTTCGTAGAAATCTTGAGGCAATTTTTTAGTGACAATGTTTAAAGCGTAACTGGCTACTGTTGAAGGGTTTTCAAGCGCCATTACAAAACTTCCTATATACGCAGCTTTGGCGTTTTTCAATTCTTCATCAGTAACTTTGGTGTCTCTAAAAGTTTTGATTTCTTTCATAAATTCAACAACGGCACTGTCTGTAACCATATTTCTTACAGAAGCTGCCGATTTAAAAGTCGCTGAAGTTCTTTCGTCATTTCCAATTCTTGAGTAAGCGCCGTAAGTATAACCTTTGTCTTCTCTTAAATTTAAGAATAAACGACCTTCACCGCCACCTCCAAAAATTTTATTGGCCAATAAAGCCGCAAAATAATCGGGATTGCTCATTTTTAAATTTAAAGTGTTAATTACTGAAATATCCGATTGTACCGCATTTGGCATATCAATAAAGTTAATTTCAGTTTTGGCAACATCAGCAACTTTAGGGATTTCATAAGCTGGCATGGTACCTTTTTTCCAATTGTTGAAATGTTTGGTTACCTGGGCTTTCACATCTTTAAAAGCAACATCGCCAACAATCACCAAATAGGCATTGTTTGGTTTGAAATAAGTGGCATAAAAATTTTGAACGTCGGCCAATGTTACATTTTTGGCGGTAGTTTCAGTTTCAAATTCTCCGTAAGGATGGTTTTTTCCATAAACCAAAGCGTTTTGGGCTTTTGCGGCAATGGCAGCAACACTGTTTTCTCCCGATTTAATTCCTTCAAGCAATTGTGCTTGTTGTTTTTCAAATTCTTCTTTTGTAAACAGCGGATTTTGAACAGCATCGGCCGTTAATTCCAAAATTCTAGGAAAAAATTTAGACAAGGTATTGAAACTTGCACTTTGGCTTCCAATATTAAAGTTGGCGCCTAAAAAATCAATTTCTTCAACAAAAGCGTCTTTTGAAATTGTTTTTGTTCCATTTCCCATCATTCCTCCGGCAATCGTTGTTAATCCGGCTTTTTCTCCTTCAAAAATAGGTCCGTTGTCTAAAATTAACGTGGCCGAAACTTTTGGTAATTTATGATTTTCAACAACCATTACTTTTAACCCGTTTTTAAGTTCAAAAGTTTGTGGTTTGCCTAAATTAATAACAGGTGCAGGACCCGCTTTTGGTTGTTGGGATCTGTCTATTTGTGCAGTTACCCCTAATGAAATAAGGAATAAGGCAATTAAGGTGGTTATTTTGGTTCTCATATTATTTTTCATAATTTTATTATTCAATTTCCTTTTTTAGATAATCCATTTCAACACGGCTGTTTTTGTTCAAATATTCATTTGCAACGCGTTTAATGTCTTCTCTGGTTATGGAGCGGTAAATGTTAATTTCATCATTAATTAAATTTGTATTGCCTTTTAAAGTATAGTTTGCAGCTAAAGTGTTGGCAATATTTTGAACTCCGGAATTTGAATTCACAAAATTGTTTTCAAATTTATTTTGTAATTTTTGAAATTCTTTTTCTGAAATTAATTCAGTTTGAAGTTTGGCAATTTCGGCATCCATTTCAACTCCTAAATCATCTAAAGTAGTTGCGCCCATTGGCAATGCGCCCATAATATAAACGCCGTAATCTTCTTGTGAATCATTAAATGCCAAAACCTGAAGCGCTTTTTTCTCTTCAACCAAGGTTTTGTACAATCTGGCGCTTTTTCCGCTTGTTAAAATGGAAGAAACCATATCCAAGGTATAAGAATCTTTGTCTTTATTTGATGGCGTTCTGTAAATAAAAAGTTTAACAGGAATTTGAATGTTCGAATCATATTCGGTAACCTTAATGCTTTCAGTGATTGGAGCTTCTTTAACAGTTATTCTTTCAACTTTTTCTCCTTTAGGAATATCGCCAAAATAATTTTCAATCATTTTTTTGGTGGCTTCAGTCTCAAAATCGCCGGCAACCACTAAAACAGCATTGTTAGGTGCATAGAATTTTTTATGAAAATCTAAAAACTCTTGCAATTTTGCTGCATCTAAATCTTCCATGCTTCCGATAACCGAATTTTTGTAAGGATGATTTTTAAACACATGCTGATTAATACCTGTGCGATAGCTAATTTTTCCATAAGGCGCATTGTCGATTCTGGCGCGTTTTTCTTCTTTGATTACCTCGTTTTGCGTGTCAACGCCAACTTGGTTAATCACAGGGTGCAACATACGTTCCGACTCTAACCACAAACCAAGTTCCAAATTGTTGGAAGGAAAAGTTTCATAATAAAAAGTTCTGTCTTGCGTGGTATTTGCATTGTTTGTTCCGCCATTGGCAGACACAATTTTAAAAAACTCGCCTTTCGGAATATTTTTGGTTCCTTCAAACAATAAATGTTCGAAAAAGTGTGCGAATCCAGTACGTCCTTCAACTTCATCTTTTGCGCCAACATGGTACATTACAGAGGTGCTGATAATAGGTGCGGAATTGTCTTTGTGTAAAATAACGTGCAGGCCGTTACTTAAATCGTACTCTTCAAATGTTACTTTTTGGGCAAACATGTTAACGCTTAAAAATAGCGCCAAAGAGCTTAAATAGATCATTTTTCTCATAGGTATTACTAGTTTAATTAAATTAATATGGCGTATAGGACGCATTTGTTGATTGGTTGTTACAATTTTGAAGCGGAAATAGCGAATTCATTTTGTGGTTATTTCATAGCAAAAATGAATTTCAAAGCTACTTATTTTTTTTTAAAAAAGTGATGAATGCTTCAAAAATTAACCAAATCTTAATAAATATTATAACTTTTGGTCATAAGTGTTATCTAAAGTTCTAATAAATTCATAATTGTTAATTTGAAATTATTCTTTTTAATTCAGGCTGCGTTAGTGATTGAAACGGAAATCCTTTTTTGAGGTTTTTCGCCGAAAAAAAGATTGCAGTGTAAAGCACGACCCGCCAGCTGGCGGGGAACGCCAAAAATATTATTGGGCGGGATTTCTGCAATTTTAATAACATATTTTAAAAAGCTAAAAATGAGCAATTTATTTGCTGTAAATTTGTTTTGCAGAAATAAGAAAAAAGACATATATTTGCACCCGCCTAAGTAGAAAAGGCAACCAATTTAATTAATAAAGCGAATAAAAACAAAGCTTATGTACGCAATTGTAGAAATAGCAGGGCAGCAGTTTAAAGTAGCAAAAGACCAAAAAGTTTACGTACACCGTTTACAAGAAGAAGAAGGAGCAAGTGTCTCTTTTAATAAAGTGCTTCTTGTTGGCGATAATGGTACAATAACAGTTGGCGCCCCAGCTATAGAAGGAGCCGAAGTAACGGCCAAAATTTTAGGTCACCTTCAAGGTGATAAAGTAATCGTTTTCAAAAAGAAACGTAGAAAAGGATTCAGAAAAAAGAATGGCCATCGTCAGGCTTTAACTGAAATTCAAATTGAAGTTATCTTAGCTAGTGGTGCTAAGAAAAAAGAGGCTGCCAAAAAAGAAGCGCCTAAAGCTAAAAAGACTACTTCTAAAATAGAAGAAGTTGAAGTAAGTGATAATTTGGTTGCTAGAGCAGAAAACAGAGCAGAAGAAAGTGGTGTAGAAATTAATGTTGAAAAATTATTACACAGCATTGGTACTGCAACAAAAGCTGAAGCTGATGATTTAAAAGAAATCAACGGAATTGGACCTGCTTTTGAAGAAAAGTTAAATGAAGTTGGTGTTTATACTTATGAGCAAATTAGTAAGTTAAAAGTTGATGATAGAAAAGAACTTTCTGCAATTGACGGGATTACTCGCGACAAAATAGAATCTGAAGAGTGGGTAAAACAAGCAAAAGCTTTGTTAAAAAATAAAAAATAATTAATCGATAAATAATTTAAGCCATGGCACATAAAAAAGGAGTCGGTAGTTCAAAAAACGGTAGGGAATCTGAATCGAAACGACTAGGAGTAAAAATATTTGGTGGGCAAGCTGCAATTGCTGGTAACATTATTGTTCGTCAAAGAGGAACTCAACACCATCCTGGTGATAACGTATATATGGGAAAAGACCATACTTTACACGCTAGAGTAGACGGTTTGGTGAAATTCTCAAAAAGAAAAGACAATAAATCATTTGTTTCTATCGATCCTATCGAAGCATAACATTTAGATTTTAACTATTCTAAAAGCCCAAAATTAAATTTTGGGCTTTTTTTTATGCGCTATTTACTACATTTGTGCTTATGTACTTTTTATACAACTTACTTATTTTGTTTGCCAGTTTTGTCTTAAAAATAATGGCACTTTTCGATAAAAAAATCAAGCTTTTTATTGATGGAAGAAAACAAACATTTTCTAAACTGCAACAAGCGATTTCAGAAAAAGATGAAGTCATTTGGATGCATTGCGCTTCTTTGGGCGAATTTGAGCAAGGACGGCCAATTATTGAAAAGCTAAAACTAAAATTTCCAAACAGAAAAGTGGTGCTGACTTTCTTTTCACCATCTGGTTATGAAGTTCGTAAAAATTATGAATATGCCGATGTGGTTTGTTATTTGCCTTTAGATTCAGCTAAAAATGCTAAAAGATTTCTTGATATTGTTCACCCAAAATTGGCCATTTTTGTGAAATATGAATTTTGGCCAAACCTGTTGAAAGAACTTAAAGCAAGAAACATTGAAACTTTGCTGATTTCCGGAATATTTAGGGAAAATCAGCTGTTTTTTAAAGGATATGGCGCTTGGATGCGGAAATCGCTCACTTCATTTTCTCATTTTTTTGTGCAGGATGAAAACTCCAAAAAATTGCTGAACAGCATCAATTTCAACAATGTTACCGTGAGCGGCGATACGCGTTTTGACCGTGTTTTTGAAATTACCCAACAAAACAACAAACTGCCTTTTATAGAAGAATTTATCGACAATAAATACACGCTTGTTGCCGGAAGCACTTGGAAAGAAGATGAAATGATGTTGGTGGATTATATCAACAACAAGGCTTCAGAAAATGAAAAATTCATAATTGCGCCGCACAATATCAACTCAAAAGACATTGCCGAGCTTAAAAAAAGCATTTCAAAAAACGTAATCTTGTTTTCAGAAAAGGACGATAAAAATCTTTCCGACTATCAAGTTTTTATCATTGACACTGTTGGGATTCTGACCAAGATTTACAGTTACGCCACAATTGCGTATGTTGGCGGTGGTTTTACAAAAACAGGCGTACACAATGTTTTGGAACCGGCAACTTTTGGCATTCCCATACTTATTGGCCCAAATTACCATAAGTTTAATGAAGCCATTGATTTGGTGAAAAATAAGGCTTGCTTTGTGGTGGATAATTCTAAAGAATTATCTTTACATTTAGACAAATTTTTTCAGTCGGATGAAATGAGACTGAAAACCGGAGAAAGCGCAAAAAAACTGGTGGTTGATAAAACAGGAGCAACTGCAAAAATTTTAGAATTTATAGCAAAATGAGAGAAAAACTAGAGAAATATTATTCGTTTGTGTTTGAAAAGGAATTGATTGATGAAATCGTTCAGGTAGGCGTTTATAAAAAATTGCGTGAAAATGAAATATTGGTCGATTTAGGCGATAAAATGAAAGGCATTCCTTTGTTGTTGGAAGGGGCCATTAAAATTGTGCGGGAAGATAAAAATGGGGAGGAAATTTTATTGTATTTTTTGGAACGCGGCGACACTTGCGCCAGTTCGTTTGCGAGTGCAATTTCAAATGGCAAATGCGGAATTAGAGCCTCCGCAGAAAAGGAATCTGAAATTATTTTTCTGCCGAAAGAAAAACTGGATGAATGGATGTTAAAATATAAATCATGGAGAACTTTTGTGATTGAAAGTTATAACATTCGTTTAAATGAAATGATGGAAACTATCGATAGTTTGGCTTTTATGAATATGAGTGAGCGACTGTATAAATATTTGACTGACAAAGCCCAAATTATGCGAGAAACATCACTAAACACTACGCACCAAGACATCGCATACGATATGCATACTTCTCGAGTTGTTATTTCGCGATTGTTGAAGCAACTTGAAAATGAAGGAAAAATAAAGCTGCACAGAAATAAGATTGAGATACTGGAATTTTAAATTAAGTGATCTAAATCACAAAATAATTTAATTTTTAAGATATTTTTGATAGTTTTTTAAATACATATAATTATGGATTTTATTATGCAACCTTGGGAATGGTATGTTGCCGGTCCTGTAATTTCGTTCATCATGTTTTTGCTCTATTATTTTGGTGAACGATTTGGTGTGTCATCAAATCTGGAAACATTTTGTTCCATTGGCGGAGCGGGAAAGTTTGTCAATTATTTTAAAATTGACTGGAAAGATAATTTATGGAACTTGATTTTTATTGCCGGTTCTATTGCCGGCGGTTTTATTGCTTCAAATTATTTGACAACTACTGATGCGGTTAATATAAATCCGCAAACAGTTAAAGATTTAGCAGATATTGGAATTATGAATGCAGGTCAAACGTATTTGCCTGATGAAATTTTCAGTGTTGATACGATGCTTACTTTAAAAGGTTTTTCAATCTTAATCATCGCAGGTTTTTTGGTAGGTTTTGGTGCGCGATGGGCAGGCGGCTGCACATCTGGCCACGCAATTGTTGGCCTGAGCAATTTAGAACTTGCTTCGTTAATTGCAGTAGTTGGTTTTTTTATTGGAGGTTTGGTGATGACCTGGTTAATTTTACCCCTAATATTCTAGCGTTATGAAGTTTATAAAATTTTTTTTAGTGGGAATTCTTTTTGGAATTGTGATGAGCAAGGCCGAAATAATTTCATGGTTCAGAATATACGAAATGTTTAAGTTCCAGTCGTTTCATATGTACGGAATAATTGGTTCTGCAATTGTATTGGGAATGATAAGCATGTTTTTATTCAAGAAAAAAATGGTAAAAACGTTTAAAGGAGATGATATTCATGTAATGCCTAAAAAAGAAGGATTGTCACGCAATCTTTTGGGCGGAATCCTATTCGGATTAGGCTGGGCATTGGCCGGAGCTTGTCCGGGACCCATGTTTGTTTTAATCGGAAAAGGCGTTGTTTCCATTTTGGTGGTCATTTTCGGCGCTACGTTGGGGGCGTTTTTTTACGGAGTTTACAAGGATAAATTACCTCATTAATAAAAATGAAACGAGCATAACAAATTTTGATACACAGTAGAATGATTCATGGCGAACTGCATCTGTACCAATAAAAAATAAAAGATAAACAGATGAAAATACACGACATTGTTGCAGCTAATTTTTCAGATGTATTTGAAGAAAATTTACGGACTGAAATCTGCAATAATGGCATTTTAAAAACGATTGAGGCTGATAAAATAATTTTAGATGTTAGGACGGATATAGAGTTTATACCTTTAATTGTTTCGGGAATTGTAAAAGTTAAGCGACGCGACGGAAAAGGAAACGGAATTTTTTTGCATTATTTAACGGCAAAACAAACCAGCGCAATCGCCATAACTTATGCAATCGAAAATAAAAAATGTGATGTTAGGCTTAAAGCTGAAAGTAACGTAACCTACATTGCAATTCCATCGAAAGTTGTAATTTCGTGGTTTTTAAAATATAATACGTGGCGTTCTTTTTATTTTAAATTAAATCATCAGCAAACGGCTTATTTAATTGAAAAGATTAACGACATCGCTTTTGAAAATTTAGAGTTCAGATTGTTAAAGTACTTGGAATACAACAGTTTAATAATGAATGAAAATACAATTGGCAAAAAGCATTTTGACATTGCGCGCGACTTGAAGGTTTCGCGAGAAGCAGTATCAAGAATTTTGGAAAAATTGGAAAAAGACGAAATTTTAACTTTAGGCAGAAATAAAATTACCCTGAATTAATGGAGTTATTAGACAAATTCGGAAGAAAAATCACCTATTTGCGATTGGCAGTTACCGACCGTTGCAATTTGCGTTGCCAATATTGTATGCCAGCTCACGGAATTGATATTGTAGACAGGACTGAATTGCTTTCCTATAAAGAAATGTACCGAATTACCCGAGTTTTATCTGAACTTGGCGTTAATAAAGTCCGTTTAACAGGCGGTGAACCTTTTGTGCGAAAAGATTTTGTGAATTTTTTAGAATCGCTTTCTTTTAACGACAAATTGGAGGAAATCAACATCACCACCAATGGCGCTTTAATCTCAAACCATATTGATGATTTAGAGAGATTTAAAATCAATGCCATTAATTTGAGTTTAGACAGCCTTCAGAAGGAAAAATTTGCAAAAATTACCCGAAGAGATGTTTTTGACAATGTTTACGACACTTTTGAAAAGCTGGAGAAAAGCAGTTTAAAATTAAAACTGAATGTTGTGGTGCAGTCGGGTGTGAATACCGATGAGATCATCGATTTTATTGAACTCACCAAAAACAAGGATATTGCTGTTCGTTTTATTGAAGAAATGCCTTTCAACGGAAAAGGGCAAAGAGATATTTCAGAAGTTTGGAATTTTAAAAAAATACTGAACCTTATCAAAAATAATTATTTGGATGTGGAACCTATGTTGTCCAAAAAATCATCTACTTCAGTAAATTTCCGCATTCCAAATTACCAGGGAACTTTTGGCATTATTCCGGCATTTACACGAACTATTTGTAATGATTGTGACCGAATTCGCATTACATCCACAGGTTTGTTTAAAAACTGTTTGTTTGATGGCGGCGTTTTTAACGTTCGTGATTTTATTAGAAATGGCGCAAGCGATGATGAATTGAAACAACTATTTATTGATACCGTGCATCACAAACCCGAAAACGGATTTATAGCTGAAGCCGCACGGGGAAATGCTGTTTCAGAAAGCATGTCAACCATTGGCGGGTAAATCAAAATAATGTTGCGCCTTATCAAATTTGTCATTTTGAATTTATTTCAGAATTATGCCATCCAGATTGTAAATTTTCCCTGAAAATAAAATAACACAGTTTTGTTTAGTTAAAAGACTTAAATATTTAAACATAAATATTTTCTTCTAACTCCTATTTACCTTCATTTTTAATGAATTTTAGATTTATTTTTCACTATCAAATTTATTTTGTTTAATATATTTGTATTAACATTAAACATTTTGTATCTTTGTGCTCAAATATTTAAATGATGAAAGCTAAAAAGAAACTCACTGCCAACATGTTATTTTCAAATTACATGAATTATGTTTTGGAAAATAATGCAAATCCTGCATCAGTTTACTCTTTTGCAAAGGAAAATAATTTTGATGAAGCTGAATTTTACAAATTTTACGGTTCTTTTGAAGCACTGGAAAAGGCTGTTTTTGCGACATTTTTCGACAATACTTTAGAAATGCTCTCCAAAAGTGAAGAGTTCCAGTCTTTTGATGCCCGCAACAAATTGCTGAGCTTCTATTTCACTTTTTTCGAAATGCTGACGGCCAACAGAAGTTATGTGGTTTATGCGTTAAAAATGCATAAAAACAATATGAAAGCGTTGGGCAAATTGTCCGATTTAAAACATCGATTTACCCAATTTGTAAGCGAACTGGAAATTGAAATGATTGATGTGAAACAGGATAAATTGAAAAAATTTCAAGAAAAATCGCTTGAAGAAAGTGCCTGGATCCAATTGTTGATCACCATGAAATTTTGGTTGGATGACACTTCTGCTTCCTTCGAAAAAACAGATATTTTTATTGAAAAATCGTTAAACGCAAGTTTCGATTTGATCAATGTTCAACCTTTAAAAAGCATTATCGATTTGGGTAAATTTTTATTCAAAGAAAAAATGAATCCAAGAGTTTAAGCTTATGAAGACGATCGATTATATTCCAACCTCAAAAATTTCACGGGCTTCAAAGTTGGTGCAAACCGGTGCCAAAGTGGGCGTTAATTACCTAAAATTTTACGGCGACAAACTGATCAATTCCGAAGTTGACGCCAAAGAAAGACTGAATCAGTCGAATGCCACAGATATTTACGACGGACTCAAAAATTTAAAGGGAAGCGCTTTAAAAGTGGCCCAAATGCTGAGCATGGAAAAAAACATATTGCCAAGCGCGTATGTTGAAAAGTTTTCCTTGGCGCAGTTTTCTGTCCCGCCATTGTCTCCGGCATTGGTTTTAAAAACCTTTAAAAGGTATTTTGGAAAATCGCCCAACGAAATTTATGATACTTTTGATGCAGCTTCGGTAAATGCAGCAAGTATCGGCCAGGTTCACCGGGCCGAAAAAGACGGCAAAAAATTGGCGGTAAAAATCCAATATCCAGGAATTGCCGGCAGTATTTCTTCCGATTTGGCGATGGTGAAACCCATTGCGATGAGCATGTTCAACATCAAAGGAAAAGGATCCGACCGCTATTTTAAGGAAGTTGAAGATAAACTGATTGAAGAAACCAATTATTTATTGGAAATTAAGCAAAGCAAAGAAATTTCAAAAGCTTGCGCACACATTCCAAATTTGCTTTTTCCAACGTATTATGAAGCGCTTTCAACAGAGCAAATCATCACGATGGATTGGATGACGGGTTTGCATCTTTCCGAATTTACGAAAGTAAATACCGATCAGGAAAAGTCCGATAAATTGGGACAGGCTTTATGGAATTTTTTCATGTATCAAATTCATGTGCTTAAAAAAGTGCACGCCGATCCGCATCCGGGAAATTTTCTGATCACAAAAAATACGGAACTTGTTGCGCTCGATTTTGGCTGCATCAAAGAAATACCAAACGATTTTTATGTGCCTTATTTTGAATTGGTGAATCCGGAAATGATCAACAATCCGACTATTTTTCGCGCAAAATTGTTCGAATTGGAAATTTTACGGGAAGATGATTCAAAAGAGGAGATCGTATTTTTTACAGGAATGTTTCACGAAATGCTGACCTTGTTTACGCAACCATTTCAGCAGGAAAAATTTGATTTTTCTGATGCAGTTTTCTTTCAAAAAATTGCCTCATTGGCCGAAAGTTATGCAAAAAGCACCGAGCTTAAAAACATGAACGGAAATCGTGGTTCCAAGCATTTTATTTACATCAACCGAACATTTTTCGGCCTTTATAATTTAATGTACGATTTAAAAGCGCAGAACGTAATGATCAATAGCTATAAATCGCTTTAAGATTTTGCAATGATTGCTGCTGATTACATCGAAAATAAAGAGCAAAACGCCATTTCAATACATCGAATTATTGAAATGGCCTGGGAGGACAGAACGCCTTTTGAGGCCATTGAATACCAGTTTGGACTGGCTGAAAAAGAAGTGATTAAACTGATGCGAAACCAATTAAAATTAGCCAGTTTTAATTTGTGGCGCAAAAGGGTAAACAGTAAAATTAGCCAGAAGCATCTAAAAAAGAGAAGCGAAGAAATTACCCGTTTCAAATGCTCGAGACAACGAGCCATAAGCTCAAATAAAATTTCAAAACGTTAGCGAAATCTAGTAAATCAATCAAAATGCACTTCACCCAAAACGACCTCAAAAATCTGGATCGCGTTAAAAAGCTAAATCTCATCAATTCAATTACCGGCATAAAACCCGCAAATTTAATCGGTACAATTTCACCAAAACAAGAGACAAATCTGGCCATTTTTAGTTCGGTGATGCATTTGGGAAGCGACCCTGCGCTGTTGGGTTTTGTTTTGCGGCCGGCCCAAGATGTGCCAAGACATACCTTTGAAAACATTATGGAAAATGGTTTTTATACCATCAACCACGTGCAAACTTCTTTTATTGAAAAAGCGCATTACACTTCAACCAAATTCAAAAAAGAGGAATCTGAATTTGAAAAATGTAAGTTAACAGAAGAATATTTGTCCGATTTTATAGCCCCATTTGTGAAAGAAAGCAGCTTAAAATTGGGGATGAAGTTTGTGGAAAGCGTTCCAATCAAATTGAACAATACGCTGTTAATCATTGGCGAAATTGTGCATTTGATTTTACCGGATAACGCCATAGACAACAAAGGTTATATTGATCTTGGACTGTTGAATAATGTTGGAATCTCCGGACTCAACAGTTACTATAAATTGGAAAAAATTACCGATTTCCCTTTTGCGCGCTCAAACGAATTTCCCAACTTTTCTGAATAAACACCCTTTAAACTAAATTTCTTCTATTTCAGTGTGATGTTTGTAACCCGTATTTTGCGATAAAACGCCTATATTTGTTGCTTATAATTTCATATAAAATGGATTTAATCAAAGTAAAAGAAGCCTTAGAAATCGTTGTCAATAATGCTCAAAATTTTGGCATTGAAGAGGTGGATTTTTTGAATTCCTGCGGAAGAATTTTGAAGGAAAATATTTTTGCCGATCGCGATTTTCCGCCATTTGACAGAGTCAGCATGGACGGAATCGCCATTTCTTCGGAAGCATTTAACAACGGACAAAGGAAATTTAATATTGAAGGAATTCAGGCTGCAGGAAGTGCGCAATTAACGCTTCAAAATACCAGCAATTGTATGGAAGCGATGACGGGCGCGGTGCTTCCAAAAAATACCGATGCCGTTATTCAATATGAATTGCTGACCATTGAAAACGGAACTGCAACTATAAATTTAGATGCTTTAAAAAGCTTTCAAAATATTCATTTAAAAGGAACCGACAAAAAGCAGGGCGATTTACTGATCAAAGAAAATACGCTCATTTCTCCTGCCGAAATTGGCGTTTTTGCCACCGTTGGAAAATCGACCGTAAAAGTTGCAAAACAGCCAAAAGTGATCATTGTTTCAACCGGCAATGAATTGGTTGAAGTTGGCGAAATCCCGGCCGACCATCAAATTAGGAGAAGCAATGTTTTCACCATGGTTTCTTTGTTGGAAAAACTGCATATAAAAGCAGACACCTTGCACATTTTGGACGATAGAGAAGTGCTTTTAACCAAAATAGAATCGTTATTGAACAATTACGATGTGCTGATTTTCAGCGGTGCGGTTTCCAAAGGAAAATTCGATTATATTCCGGGAGTGTTAAATGAATTGGGCGTTGAAAAACTTTTTCACGAAGTAAAACAACGTCCGGGAAAACCATTTTGGTTTGGTAAAAAAAATCATGAAAATATGTTGGAAACAACGGTTGCTGAGCGGAGCCGAAGCATAGTTTTCGCTTTCCCCGGAAATCCGGTTTCAACTTTTGTAAATTGTATAAAATATTTTAATCCGTGGTATTATAAATCCGTTGGATTGAATTTTGAAAACAAACAGCAGGCCATTTTAAGCGAAGATTTTTATTTTAAACCAGAACTGACTTATTTTTTGCAGGTAAAATTAAATCAGGTTGAAGGCAAATTGATGGCAACGCCTATTTCAGGAAAAGGATCTGGAGATTTGGCCAACTTGGCTGATGCCGATGCTTTTTTGGAATTGCCCGATGACAGAAGTAATTTTACCAAAGGAGAAGTATTCCCAATATTGAATTATAGACAGATTAATCTTTAAATTCGTCAGGCTTAATATTAAGTCCTGTATGATCTACAAATTCCCAATCTAAAAGGGTTGTCATTTTATATATTTTTTGCAGCTCTTCAACCAATTGAATTCTTGCTTTTTCCTTTAATCCGGCAATATCTGTGGCTTCTTTTATTTTTTCAATAGCTCTTGCATGAGCTTGGTTCAATTCTTCTTTTGTAAAAGAATTAAAAGTACTTTGCTGAAAATCGAAATACGAAATATTTGGAGATATAAACACCTCAGGTTCAGGAATTTTGTTTATAATTACTTTTTTATTGATGGTGTCAGTTTCAATATCCAACTTAGTCAAATCATAAGATATTTGAATGGTTGCCGTTACAGCCAAAATAACTTTTTTATCAAAAGAAAACGATTCAATTAAAAAATATTTAGATTTTTCATAGTTGTATATTTGCGAAAAAGAACTTTCAATAACCACTAATTTTCGAACGTTTTTAACCTCATTCAACATAATTTGAGTTTGTTCTCTTTCACGATCTGAATTGCCTTTTTTTAAGAATAAAAAAGTAATCAGCGCACCAAGGCAAAAAATAAAAAAATAATGAGGTATCTTTCCCATATAGAATGTAAAACAGGTGTGAAATTAATCTTTTTAATTTAATTTTATAGCCCAGAATATAAAATAATTAACATATAAAATTAAGAGTAGTGAGTGAATTTTCTCATATCAATAAGAAAAACCAGCCAAAAATGGTCAATGTTGGCGATAAAAAAGTGACCAATCGCGCAGCAACTGCAAAAGCCACTATGTTTTTGGGCGCTGAAATTATTGCGC
>JAUSOJ010000053.1 GCA_030656195.1 Lutibacter sp. | reverse complement strand
TTTCAGCCTTGGCGTCAATATCTTTTTTGAATTAAATGCACATTTGGCAAAAATGATGCGTAATTTAGAGCAATATACCCTTTCAATAGAAGAAATCCATCATACCAAAAAATTAGACGCCCCAAGCGGTACGGCAATTACATTGGCTGAAGGAATTATTGAAAATTCAGACAAAGAAAGCTGGGCTTTAAATGTAACAACGAACGAAAATGTGATACCAATAACAGCGAAACGCATTGATGAAGTTCCCGGAACACATACCGTTGAATACAAATCGGCCGTTGATACTTTAGAAATCAAACACACGGCTCACAGCAGAGACGGTTTTGCTTTAGGAGCAGTAATTGCCGCAGAATGGCTGGTTGGGAAAACAGGTGTTTTTACCATGAAAGACGTTTTGGGACTTAAATAACATTAAAAAAAATTAATTATGACAATGATACAATGGTTTATATTTTTCTTGATTGTTCAAGTAATTCACTTTGCAGGAACATGGAAATTATACGTAAAAGCCGGCAGAAAATCGTGGGAAGCAATCGTACCGGTTTACAATGCCATTGTGCTTCTTAAAATATTAAAAAGACCAACCTGGTGGGTTATTTTATTGTTCATTCCCATCATTAATTTATTGATGTTCCCTGTAATTTGGGTTGAAACCGTAAGAAGTTTTGGAAAATACAAAACCATTGATTCGGTTTTGGCAGTAATAACACTTGGTTTTTACATTTATTATTTAAACTACGTTGCCGATGTAAATTATGTGGAGGATCGCAGTTTAAAATCAAGGACTGAAGTAGGAGAATGGGTGAGTTCCATTGTATTTGCCATTATTGCCGCAACAATAGTGCACACTTATTTTATGCAACCATACACCATCCCAACTTCCTCTTTGGAAAAATCGTTGTTGGTTGGAGATTTTTTGTTTGTAAGTAAATTTCATTATGGCGCCAGAACACCAATGACCGTAATTGCTGCGCCGATGGTTCATGATTCACTGCCCTTGATGAAAGCAAAATCGTATTTAAAAAAACCGCATTTGCCTTATTTCAGATTACCGGGTTTTGAAAGTATTAAAAGAAACGAAATAGTGGTTTTTAACTGGCCTGTTGATACGGTTCGTTTTTTTAGAGACAAATCCAATATCAATATCGATAAACCAATTGACAAAAAATCGAATTATGTAAAAAGATGTGTGGGTATTCCCGGAGATTCTTTGGAGATAAGAGAAGGTTATATTTACATTAATGGGGAAAGAACGGTGCTTCCAGACAGGGCCTTACCACAATATATGCACAGAGTGGAAACCGACGGACAACAACTTTCTGAAGCTGCTTTAAAAAGATACAATGTAACCGAGGGCGGATTTTATGGAGATTATTACTTGCTGAACTTAACGGATGAAAATGCAGGCAAACTAAGGTCAAATCCCTTGGTAAAAAGCGTCAACAAGTTACTTTCACCTAAAGGAGAATATAGCGAATCCGTATTTCCGCACAACAGCCAATATGCTTGGTCTATGGATAATTACGGACCAATTTACATTCCTGAAGCCGGAAAAACAGTTGAATTAAACGCCAAATCGTTGCCATTTTACAAACGAATTATTGAAGTTTACGAAAACAATAATGTAACAACCAACGGCGACGAAATTTTTATCAACGGAAAATTGGCAACCACTTATACCTTTAAACAAGATTATTATTGGATGATGGGTGATAACCGTCATAATTCTGAAGATGCCCGTTATTGGGGTTATGTTCCTTTTGATCATGTGGTTGGGAAACCCGTATTTATTTGGTTCAGCTGGGATAGCAATGGTGAGGGAATTGCCCAGAAAATTAGATGGGAACGTGTTTTCACAACGGTTCATGGCAGCGGAAAACCAGTTTCATACTTATATTATTTCTTAGGAGCATTGGCGTTATGGTATGCTTTTAGCTTTTTCAGAAAGCGAAAAAAAGCCGAATAATTTTATGATTTTATTGCAACCAACCTATTTTTCGCCAATTTTACAATATGTTGCCATTGCAAATGCTGATGAAATTATTTTTGAAACTGAAGATAATTTTCAGAAACAAACCTATAGAAACCGTTGCTATATTTATACGGCACAAGGAAAACAATTGTTGAATGTGCCTGTGCAACACAGCAAAGAAATTAAGCAAAAAACGAAGGAAGTAAAAATTGATTATAAAGACGATTGGCACAAACAGCATTTAAAAACCTTAAAAACAGCCTACAGCTCCTCTCCTTTTTACGAATTTTATATCGATGATTTATTACCGGTTTTTGAGAAAAAAATCCATTTTTTACTGGATTTGAATTTCTTGGCGCACGAAATTGTGATGGATGCCCTGCAGCTGGAAATTCCGACGAAAAAAACAACGGAATATGATAAAGCACCAAGTATTTTGGATTTAAGAAACTTGGGCGAAGACAAACCCAAAACAACGTACAACCTTGAACGTTACATTCAGGTTTTTTCTGAAAATCATGGTTTTATTCCCAATTTAAGCATTTTGGATTTACTTTTTATGGAAGGTCCAAATGCGTTAAACTATTTAGAATCACAAAAAATTATTTTTTAATTTTGGAACTTCTTCGATTTATCATTCATTACGGAATGCACTTTTTACTTCCTGGCGCAATCGCTTTTTATTTCTTCAGAGATAACTGGAAAAAAGTTTGGTTAATTTTTATTTTAACCATGTTGGTAGATTTAGATCATTTGTTGGCAACCCCTATTTTTAGTGCAACCAGATGCAGCATTAATTTTCACATCCTTCACTCCTATTTTGCCATTGCAATTTATTTTGTGGCGCTTTTCTTCAAAAAAACAAGAATTGTAGCGATTGGCCTATTGCTACATATGTTAACTGATGCAATTGATTGCCTTTGGATAAATTAATAAAAGATTAATTTATCTTTTATTAATTTATTTATTATCTTTGTCCCATAAATTTTTTCAAAAATGACAGATTTAAGAAATAAAACCATTGCTGAAATTGTTAGCGATGATATCAGCACCGCTTCTGTTTTCAAAAAATACCAGTTGGATTTTTGTTGCGGAGGAGGAAAAACAGTAGAGAACGCTTGCATAAAAGCAAATATAAATGTAGATGATGTGGTCAATGATTTACTGAATAACAAATCAAAAAATGAAGCGCCAAACCTAAATTTCAAAGATTGGAGCGCTGAATTTTTGGCCGATTATATTGTGTACGTCCACCATACTTATGTAAAACAAAATTTGGGTGTTATTAATGAATTTGCAGAAAAAGTTGCCAATGTGCACGGACAACACGAACCAAAAACAGTTGAAATTTCGAAATTATTTTCAACCATTTCGAATGAATTGACATCCCACATGGCTAAGGAAGAAGGTATATTATTTCCTGCCATTAAGGCAAAAGCAGACAATCCTCATTTTGAATTAGATGATAAAACATTGTCTTTAATTGAAGATGAACATGAAGAAGTGGGCACTTTGATTAAAAAAATACAAGAGTTGAGCTCAAATTTCACACCCCCAGAATGGGCTTGCAATACCTTTAAAGCACTTTACTTTAAATTGGAAGAATTTACAAACGATTTATACCAGCACATTCATTTAGAAAATAATATTTTGTTTCCTAAAGTGAAAAACCTATAACAAAACCCCTTTACATTAAAAAGGCTGCCAGAATTTGATATCTGACAGCCTTTTTATTTTTATTAATTCTATTTTATCTTATCAATTTTTTAAACTTGATTCTTTTTGGCGTTAAATCGCCACCCAATCGTTTTTTCTTATTTTCTTCATAATCGGTAAAAGAACCTTCAAAGAAATAAACTTCAGAGTTTCCTTCAAAAGCAAGAATGTGTGTACAAATCCTGTCTAAAAACCAACGGTCGTGACTGATAATCACCGCACAACCCGCAAAGTTTTCCAAACCTTCTTCCAAAGCACGCAACGTATTAATGTCCAAATCGTTTGTTGGCTCATCCAACAACAGCACGTTTCCTTCTTCACGCAAGGTCATTGCCAAATGCAACCTGTTCCTTTCACCGCCCGAAAGCGCGCTCACTTTTTTATTTTGGTCACTTCCAGAAAAATTAAATCGGCTCAAATAAGCCCTTGAATTTACCTGTTTGCCACCCATTAAAACAAGTTCCTGTTCATCAGCAAAATTTTGCCAAATCGTTTTTTCAGGATTGATGTTTGAGTGACTTTGATCAACATAGGCGATTTTAGCGGTTTCACCGACAATAAATTCGCCTTTATCAGGCGTTTCTTCACCCATTATCATTTTAAAAATGGTGGTTTTACCCGCTCCATTCGGACCAATTACGCCAACGATACCAGCCTGAGGAAGTTTAAAGTTTAAATTTTCATACAATAATTTATCGCCATATGCTTTCGAAACTCCAATCGCATCAATCACATTGGTTCCTAACCGCGGACCGTTTGGAATGTAAATTTCCAGTTTTTCATCCAATTGATTTTGATCCTGGCTCATTAATTTGTCGTAATTAGACAAACGGGCTTTTGATTTTGCGTGACGGCCTTTCGGCGCCATTCTCACCCATTCCAACTCACGTTCCAACGTTTTTTGGTGTTTGGAAGCTTGCTTTGATTCCTGTGCTAATTTTTTCGATTTTTGTTCTAACCAAGTAGAGTAATTTCCTTTCCAGGGAATCCCTTCACCCCTGTCAAGTTCTAAAATCCAACCCGCAACATTGTCCAAGAAATAACGGTCGTGCGTTACGGCAATAACGGTTCCTTTATATTGTTGCAAGTAATTTTCCAGCCAATGCACAGATTCTGCATCTAAATGGTTTGTAGGTTCATCCAACAATAAAATGTCAGGTTCCTGCAACAGCAATCGGCATAAAGCCACTCTTCGTCGTTCTCCACCCGAAAGATTTTTAATGGGCGTGTCGCCATCTGGCGTTCTTAAGGCATCCATCGCAATTTCAAGCTTGGTATCCAATTCCCAGGCATTGGAAGCATCAATTTTATCTTGAAGCACCGCTTGCTGGGCCATTAATTTATCCATTTTGTCGGCATCGGAATACACTTCTTCCAAGCCAAACATATCGTTTATTTTATTGTATTCCTCTAAAATGGCAACGGTTTCTGCAACCCCTTCTTTTACCACATCCAATACCGTTTTAGTATCATCCAATTGCGGTTCCTGCGATAAAAATCCGACAGAATAACCTGGCGCAAAAACCACATCACCCTGATAATTTTTTTCAAGTCCGGCAATAATTCTAAGCAACGTAGATTTACCCGAACCGTTTAAACCTAAAATCCCGATTTTAGCCCCATAAAAGAAGCTTAAATAAATATTTTTTAAAACTGGTTTGTTAGCGCCTTGGTAAGTTTTTGTTAAACCTGCCATGGAAAAAATCACCTTATTATCGTCTGCCATTTTTTTAGTTATTTGTTATTGGTTATTTGTTATTTGTTGTTGGTTTGCTCTTTGTTTCAGGTTTCTGGTTTCAAGATTTTATGAAATATTGATTTTTTTAGTTTTTTAGCTGAAGGTTATTAGTTGCTTTGTTGCACTTCCGTCTTCCGTCTTCGGTCTTCCGACTTTCTAACTTCTAACTTTTAACTTCTAACTTTTAACTTTTAACTTTATTTTTTAAACCCTTCCTTTTAAAGCGTTAAACACCCAAGCGATAGCAAAAAAACCGATTCCTACTGAGGCAAATCCCCAACCGGCTATGTCGTTATATCGAAAAGCGCCAAGCGCTATAAGTCCAACGCCAACTACAAGCATTATAAATGTTGCCCAGGCTAATACAGTGTTTTTATTCATTTTAAATTGTTTTTTAATAAATTGGGTTAAAAATATTTAAATGCAGTCTGCAAATATCGTAATTTTCGGCTACAAAAATACAAAAAAACGCACTCTTTAGGAGTGCGTTAAATCAAAATTAAAGAATAATATTAAATTTTAAAACTGGGCTGACTCGGTATTTTTAGTTTAAATTATTTTAAACTTAATTCTATTTACAATGGCATTTGCGTTAGGGATTGAAGAGGAAATCCCGGCATTGCGAGCTAATCGGCAATATGTTCGACAGATTGCCACGCTCCGCTCGCAATGACGGATTGCAACGAAAAGCCCGACCCAAAGGGAACGCCCACAAAAACAATACATAAATTGCCGTTTTTATTAGAATTAGACCTATTATTTATACAGCTTTACTTAATATTTCTTCAACTTTATTGTTTTTAGAAATAACTTCAAATTGATTGGAGGTGTTGTTTTCGCCTCCTGCTTTTAAAGCTTTGTCTCCTGCAAAAAATGTTTTATGGTCATCACCAAGATTTGACCCTGCCATTCTTTGATGTTTTACACAAGAAACACCTTTACGAATTTCCTGTCTCTGAACACCTTTTACATAAGCCAACATCCCTTCTTCTCCAAAATAACCTTCCGTTAAATCATTCATATGAAGTGCTGTTGTATGATAAGTTGGCAGCGTAATTAAGTGATGGAAAATGCCTGCATCTCTTGCGCCATCTATTTGGAACGTTCTAATTTTCTCATCAGCGCGATAGCTCAATTGCGAATCATCATATTGTTCATCCATTAAATTATTTCTGTCATAGTCTGTCATATTTTCACCTTCCGAAAGCATTTCTTCATACGCCTGTTTACGGAAATTTAATGTCCAGTTAAAAGATGGTGAATTATTGTAAACCAATTTAGCATTCGGCACAACTTCTTTAATTCTGTTTACCATATGTGCGATTTGCTTAACATTGGGCGTTGGCGTTTCAATCCAAAGTAAATCAGCACCATTTTGAAGAC
>JAUSOJ010000074.1 GCA_030656195.1 Lutibacter sp. | reverse complement strand
ATTTTTGAAGTGCCTGTTGCTGTTGTAAACCAGGATGCTACAAAAACCAGCAGGGATTATATTGAAATGCTGAATGCTTCGGCAGGAATTAAAACAATCACCAGCTTTACCGATTTACAGGCAGCAAAACACGCCTATTATTCAAAAAAAGTGATGGGTATCGTGATTGTTCCGAAAGATTTTGAAAAAAACATCAGAAACGGAAAAGCTACAACCATTTCAACGTATGCCGATGCCTCTAATATGGTGTTTTATAAAAAAGTTCTAGAAAATGTTTCCATAACTAATGGTTATTTCAATGCGGGTATTGGCATTAAAAAATCAATGAAACAAGGAAATCCAATCACGGCTGCCAAACAAAATCAGGCTCCGATTCAGGCGTTATCCAAAAGTTTGTTCAACACTACTTCAGGATATGCCACGGTTATGATTCCCATTTTAACAGGATTGATTGTGCAGCTGGTTATTTTAATGGGAATTGGAATTTTACATGGTTCAAGAAAAGAAGACAAAAAAATTAGGACAGATTTTCCAAGATTGCTTCATTTGGGCGGAACCATACCTGTATTATTGGGCAAAGCAAGCTTGTACACTGTAATTTTTAGCCTTATAATTCCGGTCCAAATTGGCGTTGTGTTCACCATTTTCTCCATTCCGGTAAGGTCGTCCTTATTCACTATCTATGCATTTTTAGTTCCTTACGTGTTTTCAGTCGTTTTTTTAGGGATTGCGATAAGTTCCCTTTTTAAAAGAAGGGAAGAATCCATTGTTTTTTTAGTGCTTATTTCTGTTCCTTCATTAATGCTGAGCGGACTTTCTTATCCTTTGGAAGGATTTTCACCTTTTTATCAGGTTTTGGCAAAAATAATTCCTTCAACACCAGGCATTGAAGGATTTGTAAAATTGACCCAGATGCATGCTTCATTATTAGAAGTTACGCGTGAATGGCTGCATTTGTGGGGATTGACACTTCTCTATTTTATATTGGCCGCAATTTCATTAAAAATAGCTGCCTATAACGAATTAAAACATCATAAAAACCAACATTCAATTTCATTAAATCATCGTAAAAAATAGCGTTGAAAATGAATATCCTATCCCCAGCCTCCCGTTCTAATCCCGATAGCTATCGAGACGGGACAGGCTTTTCCTTCCCGATTGCTATCGGGAGAAAGGGGTTTTGATTTGAAATTATAATAATATTTACAAAAAAAACCGTGAAACTTGAGCTTCACGGGTTTTTTGTTTAAAAATATCAGGATCTTAAATTCCCAATTCTGTAAATAATTCTTTAAGTTTTGGATCAGATGGTCTTGCTGCATCTGCGTCAACAATATTTCCTGCCGGATCAATTAAAATAAATCGAGGAATCGCATTGATGCCATAATCTAAAATAAACTGAGATTCAAAATTATTGTCGGCATACAATTGCATACCTCCCAATTGTTCGGCTGCAACCATTTTTTTCCAGGTTTCATAAGCTTCTGGCTTGTCAACAGAAATACTTACAATCTCAATATTTTTGCCTGCATATTCTTTTTCCAATGTTTTTAAAAACGGAATTTCGGCTTTACAAGGCGCACACCAGGTTGCCCAAATATCCAAATACACATATTTTCCTTTTAAATCGGCCAATGATGTTTTTCCGCCTTTAAAATTTTCATAGTTTACAAAAGTTGGCGATGCTTTTCCTTTTGCCAAACGGGTTAAGGTTTCATGCATAGCTTCATAATTGGATTCAATATAGCCAAAAAACATTTCATCGTTTCTTGCATCCATAGCAACAATAAGCGAATCCAAATTTTGAGCCTTGTCTTTATAGCCTTGCAATTCTAATTTTGCTGCGGCAAGCTTGGCGTCGAAACCTGCTTTATCCAATGTAAAATAAGATTTAGGATTTGCGTTGTCGCTCATATAAAATGCACGTTTATTTTCCATGAAATTATTGGTTTCGGCTCCTTCACCTTTGTATGTAACACCGGCATCCAATCTTTCTCCTTTAAATTCCAGGTTTAAATCGTAGCCATTTTTAAGAAATAAGGTTATTCTGTCGTCACCATTGGAAATTGCATGAACGCCATCGGTAACTTTTAAGGTATCAGAAAATGTTCCATCAGCATTAACAGAAATTTCCTTTGTGAAATCTCTTCCCTGAACAGTTAATTTTTCAACGCCCGGTGTTTTTAATTTTCCAGATAAAGTTACGTAATCCTTTGGTTCAGATTTACAAGATACTATTGCAATCACTGCAAAAAGCAAAATTATTTTTTTCATTATGTTATAAATTATTGTTTAAATATTAAGTTCACTAAAAGTTCTTTTTAATTTGCTGCTCGACGGTCTCGGCGCATTTGAATTTACAATATTTCCTGCTGGATCAATTAAAATATAGCGAGGCGTCATTTTAATAAAATATTCCTGAATAAAACTTGATTCCATGTCTTTATCTGCCAACAAATGAATTCCTGCAAATTTATTTTCAGCAATCACGCTTTTCCATTTGTCGATATCTGCCGTCCTATCAACAGAAATACTTACAAATTTAATTTTTTTGCCTTTGTATTCCGTTTCAAGTTCCTTTAAAAAATTCATTTCTCTTGGGTTTGGACTTGACCATGTTGCCCAAACATTGATAAATACATAGTTGCCTTTAAAATCATCCAAAGAGGTTTTTCCGCCGGCATAATTTTCATAATCTTTAAATTTTGGGGAAGGTTGTCCTTTGGCCACCGTTTTAAATTTATTGTAGCTTTCTGTAATTTCCTTTTTATGCGCCTCATTTGTTGAAGAAGCCATAAATTGTTTGTAAAGCCCTTCTAAATCTTCTGAATACGTAAACGCATATTTAACACGCTCATAAATCAAATCATTTTTCATGGTCGGTTTATCCAACGCACCCACAACTTGAATGAAAGCAACATCACTGTCGATTTGCTTTTCACGAGACAAATTTCCCCCTTCTTTTCTGTAATGGTTGGTTACCAAAGTTCTGTAATCTGGCGAGAATAAAAAATCTTCCTCATTGTCATAAGTAACCGCTTCCAACTCTTTTAAAAATCCATCAGAAGTTTTAAAATCGGGCTTTTGCGCATAATGGCTGTGAAAAATTTGATAATTGTTAAGCCTTGTTAAATAGGTATAATTGAGATTTCGCTTTTCCTTTGCCTTAAAATTATCATCAATTCCTTTACTGTCCGTAACCAATTTTTCCAAAGTGCTTTTTATTTCTTTCACTTTTAAAACATAAGGAGCTTCGTCCAACTTGTAAATTTCATTGTTTTCACCCAATAGTTTTTTTTCCGTTTTTTGTTTTCCGAATAAATAATTGCTTATTTCTGAACCTTTTCCGGAGAAAACTAAGGTATTGTCAAAATCGTCTACATTAAAATTAATGACCAAGTTACTGCCCGGAGTGACAAAAATTTCTGCCCTGTTTCTGCCATATTGAAAAGTGTAATTACCCGTTTCAATAAATAAAGTGTCCAAAAATTTTCCGTCTTTAGAAACTTGAATGGTTTCATTAAAATCTAAATTATTGGGCTTTCTAAAAGTGATTTCACCACCTCTGTTGTTGGTGATTTCCCCAGAAATAATAGTGAAGTCGGCCTCTTTATCACTTTTACATGACAATATTGTAATGGCGGCTATCAATAACCATATTTTTTTCATATTTGTTGCTGTTTTTTTGTTAAATAAGACGCAAATATAAAACATATTGCATCATAAATAATTTATAATATTACTTTAACAATTTATTTGCATATTGTGCTGGGAATGTGGAATTTTGATGCACCAAAACACAGCCATGAACAACCTACATGAAATCAATTCAAAACCATTGGATTTTAATGCGGTAAGCGATCTTATTTTTACTGAAAAAAAATTAAAGCTTTCTGCTGAAGCCATTGAAAAAATTGAGAATTGCCGCTTGTATTTAGATAAAAAACTAGAAAAACATGCGGCGCCCATTTACGGTATCAACACCGGATTTGGTTCTTTGTGCAATGTAAAAATAGACAATAACAATTTACATCAACTGCAGGAAAATTTGGTGATGAGCCACGCTTGCGGCACAGGAAGAAAGGTTGAAAAGCACATTGTGAAGCTGATGCTTTTATTGAAAATTCAGTCGTTAAGTTACGGCCATTCGGGCGTTCAGCGGGAAACTGTGGAGCGATTGATCGATTTTTACAACCACAATATTATTCCGGTGGTTTATGAACAAGGCTCGTTGGGCGCATCAGGTGATTTGGCGCCTTTGGCCCATTTGTCGTTGCCGTTAATTGGCAAAGGCGAAGTGTATTTTAACGATGAAATTGTGGCGAGCGAGGTTGTTTTAAAGCAGTTTAACTGGAACAAAATCGAATTGAAATCGAAAGAAGGACTGGCATTGTTGAACGGAACCCAATTTATGAGTGCTTACGGCGTTCATTTAATTCTGAAATCATTTAAACTTTCTTATTTGGCCGATTTGATTGGCGCGCTTTCTTTGGATGCTTTCGACGGAAGAATTGAACCTTTTAATGAATTAATCCATTTTATCAGGCCTCATAACGGACAAATAAAAACGGCGCAACGCATTAAAGATTTTTTGGAAGACAGTGAAATAATTTCGCAACACAAAGAACACGTGCAAGATCCATATTCATTTAGGTGTATGCCGCAAGTGCACGGCGCCAGCAAGGACGCCTTAAACTATTGTAAAAAAGTGTTCGCTACGGAGATCAATTCGGTGACCGACAATCCCAACATTTTTGTTGCATCTGACGATATTATTTCAGGAGGGAATTTTCACGGTCAGCCTTTGGCATTGGCTTTTGATTTTATGGGAATTGCTATGGCCGAGCTTGGAAGCATATCAGAAAGAAGGACTTTTCAGCTCATTTCCGGACAACGGAATTTACCGCCTTTTTTGGTGAAAAATCCGGGATTGAACAGCGGGTTGATGATTCCACAATACACCGCCGCAAGCATTGTTAGCCAAAACAAACAATTGGCAACGCCGGCATCAGTAGATTCTATTGTCTCGAGTAACGGACAAGAAGATCACGTGAGTATGGGTGCAAACGGCGCCACAAAAACCAAACAAATAGTTGACAATATAGAAACCATTTTGGCCATTGAACTTCTTAATGCTTCGCAGGCCTTGTATTTTAGAAATCCGCTAAAAAGCTCCGAATTTTTAGAATCGTTTTTGGAAATGTACCGAAGTGAAGTTCCTTTTATTGAAAACGACATCATTTTAAGCACAGAAATTAATAAAACGGTTGCCTTCTTAACGAATTTGAACATTGATACTGAAGAATTGTTTTAGACTGGTAAATTTTAGCAAAAAAACTAATAAATATCATAACAAAAAACTAATAAATATCATAAATGATTGATTTGTGTTTTACCCAAACAATTGTTTTTATACAGTTTATTTGAATTTTTAAACCAATTATTAAAATCCTGCTTCAATTTATTTAAATTTGATATATATCATTCATTTCCTTTACGTTACATCATAATTTTATGTAGGTTTTTAAAAAGAACTGATTTTATGGCCTTCAAAAAAGGCTTTAAAATTGAGTTTTTTATATCCCAAAAACCATATCCCAAAACCTAATCCCAAAGACCATATCCCGTTTTAGTTAAATATGAATTTAACTAAATAATCTGCACGTCTCACACTTGACTTTTATGTTAAGTGTTAATTGGTATTCACATAGTTGGATACGGGAATTATTAAAATTTATTATTGAATTATTTTTAAAAAATTCAACTTATTATGAAAAATTTTACTTTTATTAAAGAAACGTCAATTTTAAGGCTGAGTTATTGGAAACAACTCCTTTTAACAGCCTTATTAATTATGACGACTGTGCTGACCAGCTTTACGTTAACGGCACAAAACTTACCGGGAACAGTTCCTGTGCTAACTCCAACAGGAGGTTTTGGCATTGACGGCGAGGCCGATGCCAACTTTCCAACACCAGGTATTGGAGACTGGTTTTTAAAAGCTATGTATCCAGGAACTGGAGGCGGTCTATTTGATGCAAGTATGACTCCTTTATACCCAACAATGACTTACTTTTTGCAAGATGACTGGGGTGGAACGGATGCTACAATATTTACTTCATCAAATAAAATAAATGACAATCCGAATACCTATTCATGGGGACCAGGAAATGTTCCGAACAAAAACGAAATCCAAAATGTGGGTGCTCATTTTGCTTATGGAAATCCAGCGCTACCAGGTGGCGTAGCTGATGAATTATGGTGCATTTTTGCCGCCGACCGTCAGGTAGTTAATGGTGATGCCTACATTGATTTTGAATTTTTGCAAAAAAAATTAACAATGACAGGCTTAACAAGTGGTGGATTTGCATCTGAAGGTACTGCAAACGGAAGAACTGTAGGTGACTTATTGGTTACCCTTATTTTTACCAATGGCGGTACTTCAGCCGAAGTTCAAATACGTATATGGGAACCTGTAAGTGGTGGTTATGGGTATATTCTTCACCCAAACTCTGAATTCATTGGCGATATTTTTGTGACCAATAATAATGCCCCGGCTACCGTTCCTTTTGACGTTTACGGAACCACTCCTGGTGTTTATGTGCCAAACCAATGGGTTGAAGGCGCTGTAAACTTAACAAAGTTGCTTAATTTTGGTACAAACCCTTGTGCACAAGTCAGCACCTTATTTGTTAGGACAAAAACCTCTCAAGCAATTAGTGCTGAGTTAAAAGATTTCCCTGTTGGACTTATTCAGTTGGAATTGGGTGCATCTGAATTGGCAGTAAGTTGTCCGAATAATGTGACAATGCCTGCTTGTTCAACACAAGAACAAATAAATACTGCTTTCGCAGCTTGGAAAGCTGGCTTCTCTTATAATGGTGGCGTTCCTCCTATTGTAGAAAGTTACGCTTACACAGGCGGTGCTGTTATAGGTAGTAATTTAAATTCACTTTTACCTCCTAATATTTGCGGCGGAACTGTTTCTATTACCTATACTGCTACAGATTATTGCGAACAAACAGATTCATGCACTTCAACATTTACCACAACTGCACCTGCTGCATTGGTTATTAGCGACGTTCAAAATATGACCGTTAATGCTTGTAGTTATGCAAATCAAGCCGCAGTTAATGCTGCATTTAATACTTGGTTAGCCGGATTTACAGTTTCTGGTGGTTGTAGTCCTCAAGGAAGTTATGGAACTCCAGTTGCTCCGCTATTATGTACTGGTGGTTATGTTGATGTAACTTACAACGTAACTGATTTATGTGGAAGTGGCTCTGATACTGCTCGTTTTACTCTAAATGCGCCACCTGCAGTTACCGTAAGTGATGTACAAAATATGACAACAAGTGCTTGTTTGTATGCCAATCAAGCTGCAGTTGATGCTGCATTTGCTACTTGGTTAACTGGATTTACCACAGGCGGTGGTTGTAATCCTATTGGTCAATTTGTTGGAACACCTGTTGCGCCTCCTTTATGTGGTGGTTCAACAATGGTAACCTATAATGTAACTGACCTTTGTGATAACACCAAGCAAGATACTGCAACATTTGCAATAACTGCGCCTCCTGCTGTAACTGTTAGCGATGTACAAAATATGACAACAAGTGCTTGTTTGTATGCCAATCAAGCTGCAGTTGATGCTGCATTTGCTACTTGGTTAACTGGATTTACCACAGG